>NZ_RZTF01000062.1:0-23054 GCF_004023175.1 Mesorhizobium sp. M7A.F.Ca.MR.362.00.0.0 | reverse complement strand
GATGACGGTGATGCCGAAGGAGATCAGGATCGGACTCCAGGTTATCGGCATGATCGCCGCCAAAGCCAACCATAGCGGAATGCTGGGAATCGATTGCAGAACTTCGATTATTCGTTGAACGATCAGGTCGAAGATACCGCCGTGATAACCGGCCAGTCCGCCGATGACGATGCCGAGCAGGAAGCTGAAACTGATGCCGACGAGGCCGATTGTCAGTGAAATGCGTGCGCCATAGATCATGCGCGAGAGCACGTCGCGCCCCAGCCTGTCGGTGCCGGCCAGAAAGAGCTGGCCGTTTTCGGCAGCGCAGACAAAATGCCTGTCACCTTCGATCAGGCCCCAGAACCGGTAACTGTCGCCCTTGCAGAAGAAACGGAGCCGCTGAACATCGCCCTGGTCGTCGATGTAGTTCCGCTTGAGCGTGTCCATGTCCAGCGTCATCTGGCGGCCATAGACGAACGGCCCGACGAACTCGCCGTTGTGGAACAGGTGCACCTGCTGCGGCGGCGAATAGATATAGTCCATGTTGCGCGTGTGCAGATTGTACGGCGCCAGAAACTCGCAGATCAATATCCCGAAATAAAGCACTATCAGGAATATGCCGGATACAAGGGCAAGCCGGTGCATGCGGAATTTCCACCACATCAACCGCAACTGCGACGCCTGAAAGACCTTCGACTGCTCCGCCGTCATCGCCTCGACCGACTGCAGGTCAAAGGGCGCGCTGGAAACGTAGTGTTCTAGTGGAGCACCCGGAGCGGGGAGCGGCGAATCCGTCTTCATTTGGTGCTGCCGCCCTGCAAACGAATTCGTGGATCAAGCACCGCCAGCGCCAGGTCGGAAATCAGGACACCGATGACTGTCAGGAAGGCTAGGAACATCAGGAACGACCCCGCCAGATACATGTCCTGGCTTTGCAAGGCCTTGATCAGCATCGGCCCGGTCGTTTCCAAAGACAGCACGATCGCCGTGATTTCGGCGCCGGAGATGATGGCCGGCAGGATAGAGCCGATGTCGGAAATGAAGAAATTGAGCGCCATGCGCAGCGGATATTTGACCAGCGCCTTGAACGGATGAAGGCCTTTGGCGCGCGCGGTCACCACATATTGCTTGTGCAGCTCATCGAGCAGATTGGCGCGCAGCCGCCGGATCATGCTTGCCGTGCCGCCGGTGCCGATGATCAAGACCGGGATCCAGAGATGGGCGAGTATCGACTTCGCCTTGGCCCAGCTCATCGGCTCGCTGAGATATTGCGGGTCCATGAGATGGCCGAGGGACGTGCCGAACCAGATGTTGGCGAAATACATCAGGATCAGCGCCAGCATGAAGTTCGGAATGGCAAGGCCCAGGAGGCCGAAAAAGGTCAGGCCGTAATCGCCCCAACTGTATTGATGCGTCGCGGAGTACATGCCGATCGGAAAGGCGATGAGCCAGGTGAAGATGATCGTGACGAAGGAAACCAGCACGGTCAGCCACATTCGGTCCCCGACGACGTCGCGAACCGGCAGCTCATATTCGAAGGAATAGCCGAAATCGCCGTGCAGCATCCCGCCGACCCAGTAGAAGTAGCGAATGATCGGCGGCTTGTCGAAACCATATTCCTTGCGCATCATCTCGATGCGATCGGAATCCACCCCTTCGCCCTGCGCCCGAAGCTCGGCGACATAGCTGTCGAAATAGTCGCCGGGGGGAAGTTCGATGATCGTGAACACCAGCGCTGATATCACCAGCAGCGTTGGAACCATCACAGTAATGCGCCAGACAATATATCGAAGCACGCTCAGGACTCTCCAAGCCAGAATGTATCCGGCATGTAGACACCGAAATAGGCGGTCGGATCGTAGCCGAAGAGCGCCTTGTCAGGCAGATTGCGCAGCCGTGAGGACACCAGAATCGGCTGATGCGTTCCGTTCACGGTCCCGATCGAAAACACCTGATCGGTGTAGATCGACAGCATCGAATTCCAGATTTCGGCGCGCTCTGTCGCTTCGGTCGATGCGTTCCAGCGCTTGAGCAAAGCCATCAACTCGATCACTTCAGGAAGATCGGGCGCCTCGCCCATCTTGCCGTGAGACAAGTAGTGAGCACCCCAGAGCGGCCATTGCAGTTGATCGTCGATGGTGGGGGCCAGCTGGCTCGGGTTCATGTCGGCGGTCGGCACGCCATTGTCGATGCCCGACCACATCGACATCATGATCTGGCCGCCAAGCGCGCGGCTGCGGAAGATGTCGCGCTGCGAAGTCCGGATGAACAGGGCGATGCCGATCTTTCGCCAGTGATCGGTGATGAGTTCGAGCGCGTCGGTTTCCAGTGTGCTTTCGCCGGCGGTTTCCACGATTATCTGGGCAGAGCGTCCATCGGGAAGTATCCGCAAGCCGTCATCGTCACGTGCCAGAAGCCCGACCTCGTCGAGCAGTGCATTGGCCTGCTCGGGATCATGGGCAACCCAAGCTTTAGCGAATTCCGGCCGGTAGAGCGGGCTCTCGGACAATACGGTATCGGCGCTTTCCTGCGCCAATCCGTAGAACACGGCCATATTGATCTCGCGCCTGTCCACGGCGAGCGAAAGTGCGCGGCGCACGCGCACGTCACGCAGAAGGCCACGCCACACCTGGTCGGCGCAATTCAGATTCGGCAGCAGCGCCAGCCGAGAACCCTGTGTACGTTTCCACAGGTGCATCTTCACCGGATAGCGCTTCTCCGCGTCTTTCAGGAAGGAGTAGTCGCTGAAGTCAATTCCCATGCATTGCAGGTCGCTCTCGCCCGCACCGGCCTTGGCGGAGATGATCGCCGATGAGCTGACATTCATGATGATCCGGTCAACATAGGGCAGTTGCCGGCCGTTCTCGTCTATTCGATGAAAGAACGGGTTGCGCTCGAAGATGAATTGCTCGGCCGGCGGCTTGGTCCGGTTCTGCCAGGGGTCGAGCGTCGGCAGTTCCGGGTTCTCCGGGCGATACTGCCGCGACATGCGAATATGCAGGAGCGTCCATTTCTGGGTCCGGTTCTCCTTCATCAGGCCGGCGAGCCGGAATGAATCCTGATATTTCTTGTGGAACTGCTTGAGATAGGCGGCCGGCAGGACAAGCGATAGCGGCGAAGCGGCAGCGAGCTTGGGCAGGAAGTCTGGATTGGGCGCATCCCAGCTGTAGCGGACCGTCAACGGATCGATGATCTCGAAGCGTGGCGGCTTGCCGTCCGCCAGCAGGGCGGGGGCGAGCCCGCCTTGCGAAAGCTCGTCGTTCAGCCAGACATCTTCCCAACAATAGCGAAAATCCTCCGTCGTCAGCAGGCTGCCGTCAGACCATTTGTGCCCTTCCCGTATCTTGAAGGTGAAGACGCGATCATCCGCTACGTCGAAACGTTCGAGAATGTCGGGTTGCATGTTGAGCTTTTCGTCATAGCCGACCAGGCGAGAATACCCGTAGATCGTCATCATCCGGATATCTTTCTGGCTGCCGATGATTGTCCGCAGCGTGCCGCCATACTGCCCGGGCAGCCGGCCCATTGCAGCGAGATTCAGCGCGCGCGGACTCTTGGGCAGGCGCTCAGCGAGTGCCGGCAGCGCCTTGACCGTCAGTTGTTGCCGAAGAAATTCCGGCTCCAGATCGCCGGCGCGCGACGTCCCTGGCAGAAAGGCCGAAGCCATGAGACCAAGGACGGTGCGCCGGCTGATCAATGGCGTAACTCACTGATATCGGCCGAATGTCTCGCCAGCACGAGGTGGCCACCGCCAAGATCGAGTGGTGACAGCCTATCTTCGTCGCCCTCGTCGCGGAATTGCGGTCCCCATGCGCTGGTGTCGGAAGCTCCGCTGAGCTTCAGCGTCTTGAAATCCATCGGCCTGTCGAGATCGGGGAAAGGTACCGCGGCGACCAGGGAGCGCGTGTAGGGGTGGATTGGTTTCCTGAGCAGAATTTCGCGCGGCGCAAGCTCGACGATACGCCCGCCGCACATCACCGCGATGCGGTCTGCCATGTAGTCCACCACCGCCAGATTGTGGGATATGAACAGGTAGGTCAGGCCCAGTTCTTTTTGCAGGTCCTTCAGAAGATTCAGGATCTGCGCCTGGACAGAGACATCGAGCGCCGAAACCGGCTCGTCGCAGATCAGGAGTTCGGGCCCTAGCGCCAACGCACGCGCGATGCCGATGCGCTGACGTTGCCCGCCGGAGAAACTGTGCGGATAGCGCTTTATGAAGCGCGGATCGAGCCCGATTGCCTGCATCAGGCTCTTGACCGTGGCGAGTCGGGACGCCGCATTGCCACGTTGATGGATCTCCAGCGGCTCGCTCAAGATGTTCTCCACCGTCATGCGAGGTGAAAGCGACGAAACCGGGTCCTGGAAGACCATCTGGATTTTCGCGCGCAATATGCGCAGGGCATCTCCCTCTGCGCCCAGGACGTCGGTCGGTCCATCGCGGCCGTTGAAGATCACAGAACCGCCGCTGGGGGTGATGGCCCGCATGAGGATCTTGCTGACGGTTGTTTTGCCACAGCCGCTTTCGCCGACCAGACCCAGACACTCACCCCGCCTGATGTCGAAGCTCACGCCGTCCACGGCGCGAACAGAGGTTTGATGACCCCCGCTGAACCATCCGGACTTGCGGGTGGTGAAGGTCTTTGTCAGATCCCTCACCGAAAGCAGAATGTCCTCCGGCCCCTTCGATGCCGGCGCAGTCTGCTTGCCGAGCAGGTTCCCAACGTTCACCGGCACCTCGCGGAGCGCCTTTAGCCTTTCACCAGGCTTCAGGTCGAAATGCGGAACGGCTGCCATCAGGCCCTTCAGGTAAGGGTGGCCCGGCCGGCGGAATATCGCCTCGACAGGCCCCATTTCCATGATCTCGCCATGGTACATGACCACCACCTCGTCGGCGACATTGGCGACCACGCCAAGGTCGTGCGTGATCAGCAGCATCGCCATGTTCAGCTTGGTCTGAAGCCCGCGCAGCAAATGCAGGATTTGCGCCTGGATGGTGACGTCCAACGCCGTCGTCGGCTCGTCGGCGATCAACAAAGCAGGCCGGCAGATGAGCGCCATGGCGATCATGGCGCGTTGCCGCAATCCTCCCGAAAGTTCAAAGGGATACATGTCATAGGCGCGTTTGGGATTGGGGAAGCCGACAAGGCCGAGCATTTCCTCGGTCCGCGCCTTGCGCTCCGCCCGAGCCATAGGCGTATGAATCTGCAAGGATTCGCTGACCTGGTTGCCGATCGTGTGCAGCGGCGACAGCGATGTCATTGGCTCCTGAAAGATTTTGCCGATGCGGCTGCCTCTCAACGCCCGGATTTCGGTTCCGTCACGCTGCATCTGCAGGATATCCTGCGTCGTTCCGGGCTTTTCAGGATCGGAAAACAGGATACGGCCGCGAACATGGGCCGTATTCGGCAAAATGCCCATCACTGCCTGGCTGAGAACCGATTTTCCGGAACCGGACTCTCCCACAAGCGCGGTAACCTTGCCGGGCAGGACGCGGAGATTTGCGCGCCTGACGGCATGCAACGGTCCCCCGATTATGGCAAAAGAGATGCCAAGATCCTCGATCCGCAGCAGATCAATGCCCGAATTCATCCTCACACCAGCCCCACTCTGGCAGTCTGCCGGGCGGCAGACCCAAAAAACGAGACTAGCGTATTGCCAGCCTAGAGCAACTTGGATTCGAATCGAATTCCGCGACGGAACCGGCGACCGGGCTGCACACCAAGGCTTTCGGACCGGATCGTGTCGGTTACTGAAGCTTTCTCCGGTCGCTTGCCGACAACCGCGCGGCATCGCGATGAAGCAGCATGACCTGCTCGGCGTCCGATATCCGGTCGTGAATCGGCGCAGCGTCTTCATCGAGAGCGAGAGCACCCGACAAATCGGGTGAAAGCACCGTCAGCTTCTGCTTGCTACCCGCCAGTTCCTCCGTGCCGAGTGTCAGCCAACTGTTGTCGCCGCAATAGCTGGCGAAGTCCTTGCTGGCGAGAACGCTGTGCGGATATTTCTTGGTCAGGGTCTGGAGACGCTGGACCTCGTTTACAGCCGAGCCGAAGACAGAGAATGTCAGCCGGTCGGTAAGTCCGACGTTGCCGAACATCACATTGCCGACATGCAGGCCGATACCAAACTTAATGTCGCCCAATCCCTGCTCCTTTCTACGCAGATTGAGCTCCATCATGCGCGCGCTGGCCTTGTGCGCTGCCGCAAGAGCAGCCTGGCAGGCGATCTCGGACTGCGAGCGATGCCTTTCGCAGGGGTAGACGGCGATGAAGCCATCACCCAGAAAACTCATGATCTGCCCGCCTTTGCGATTGAAAGGCGCAGCGATGGCATCGAAAAACTGGTTCAGCGTATCGATGTAGATTTCGCGACCGGAGGTTTCGGCAAGCCTTGTCGACCCGCGCATATCGCCCATGACGAGTGCGGCCCGGATTGTGTCACCTTCGCCGCGCTTGATCTGGCCATCCAGCACACGCCTGCCGGCGTCGCCGCCAAGATAGGTGGTCATCATGTTGTCGGCGAGCTTGGTGAGCACCGCCATCTTAGTGGCGATAGCGAGATAGTTCTGGATCCGCAATAGCGCCGAAATCATGCCGTCGCTGAAGCCTGAAGCACTGTCGGTCGACCAAGACCCCATCATGCCCTGACTGGTATCGCCGTTGAAGGGATGCACGAAAGCCATGTAGTCGGTGACGCCCATACGCCCGAGGTCATCGAAAACTGGAAACTCCGACCGCACCGACGGGTCGAGCCGGCGCCGCAGGTGGTCGAGCTTGTTGCTGAGCAGATGGTAGTATGGGCTGGTCAGGAATCTGTCGGAATGAACGCCGTTCTCACTGCGGAAGCCTTCCACTTCCAGACCCTGGCCGCGAAGCCAGGTAAAGCCAAGCGCGTCATAAAGCGGATGAAGCATCGAAAAGCTCAAATGCACCCGCTTCAGCGGCAGGCCGGCAGCAGCCAGCCGTTCACAAAAGCCCTTTACCAATGTTTCCAGGTCGTTGCCCGCCAGCGCCGATTGGCTCAGCCAGTCGGCAACTTTATCCATGAGAATGGTGGAAATTTCTGCTTGCGCTGTGCTCATGCCATCTCAAACCCGTCGAAGACGAGCCATCTCCTTTGATCCGCCACACAATCGAAGTCAGTGAAGCCGGCTTCGGCGACGAAAGCCGGCGAAGAATTTCCTAAATAACTCCTTGCAGGAAGGAAGCAGGCGTAAAACAGCATCTATCACCTGGAACCCTATGTGGCGAGGCTTCCGGCGGAGTGCAATCTCGATCCTGACATCGGGCAAAGAATTCGCCGTCTCAGACACCGTCGGGCCTTCACCACTGTCTCTTGGGCACCCCGAGATGGCCAAAAAAATTGCGTGTGTCGACGATCAGAGGAGCGTGATCAGCGATCGCCTTATAGTCGATCGCGTCGTGGCCGGTTGCCACGACGACAGCATCGAATCCTTCGGGGCTTCCGGTGTTTCGTCAGCGGTGTCGGAACGCAGATTATGATGGCATCGCAGACGGCTAGTTCGACAAATCCGCAGTGGCGCGGAACCGCCCGGTCGGCAAGGGCTGTCGACGTCACTGCCTCAAGGAGGATTGGCCGTTGTTCAGGCTCTCGACCTTCCGGGTTTCGATGTCGAAGCCGGAGAACCGGGGACCCGGCGCGTGCGATCGCAACCGACAGCGGCAACCCGACATAGCCAGCCCGATCACGCTGACATGCGCGGCGCGCCTCGAAATCCGGTTAAGAAGACGGTCATATCGTGAGGCGTCCAAAAAATCTGCTTTCCCGTCAATTCGGGCAGGTTACCCGCTCCCATGGCGAGGCTCACCGGTGCCAAGAACCATGAGTGAGGGCATATTGCGGAACTCGAATTCCGCAAGCAGTCAGCAGACCTGCGCCTTCGCCTTCAGGCTTGCGGCAGCCATCGCGTAGCCGCCGGCGGCGCCATCGATGAAGTGAACGTGATCGCGCTGCAGCGGCGAGATGACGAGGCAGGTCATCAAGGCAGACTTCTGGCGGTGCAGGCCATAATTGCAGATGCCCGCTTCTTCCGCCTGCTTCAGCCGGTCTTGGATCCGATGCAGCACATCCGCGTCAACGTCGATGGTCATCTTCAAGCCGTCGTCGAACTTTCGGAAATCCGAATTGCTGGCCACCTCGCGTTTGTAGACCTTCGGATCGAAACGGCCAATCGTCCAGCCAAATCGATCGGTTGCTGCCGTAAGCGTCATCAGGAACACGATCCACAGCTTCGACCGCCACCGCCATCCTGCCGGGGCCATCGCCCGCGCCTCGACATCCAGGCCGGCGGGCAGCAGACTGTAGCCCGGGCCGTCCACCGGCACCGGGTGGCCATCGCGCTCCTGCCTGCCGGCGAGGGCGATGATGTCGGAAGCCAGAAACTGAAACCCGCGCAAGTCGCGCGACGCCCCCGGTGTGGCTATGATCGAGACGATTTCGCCATGCCGGGCCTCGATCGGGTTCCAACGGCAGGAGAGGCCGGTCAGATCCGGCCGCGCGCCGGCCGGCGCAGGATCGATGCGGTAGCGCCCCGCTTTCATCTCAGCTTCCGCCCAACTGCCGCCACCGCCGGCGAACATGGCATAGAAGGCCGCTTCGGAAGCCCGGAACCTCGCCACGCGAACGTCGAGGCCATGCGCCCTTATGTCCCCTATCGGCACGATCGCGGCGCGCAAGGTAAGGCCCAGTTCGTCCGCCACCCACCTTTGGACGGCCGCCAGCGCGTTGCGGGCGATCTCCAGCGCCGAGCCGGGAAACGCCACGAGCGCACCGTCGCCGCCGAAGACAAAGGGGAGGTCTTGCCGACCCAGCGCATTGAGCAGCGCCGAAATGACGCTTGCGCCGGCCATATTGACGGTTTTATAGCGCCCCGCCTCGATCGCCTTGGTCGAGCCGACAATGTCGGCAGTGGCCAGCGCCCAGCCATCGGGGAGGGGCCGATAGTTATCGATGTCGGCAACGCTTTCGAACTTTGCGAAGACCGGCAAAGAAGCGACAAACGGGTCGGACGCGACAGCTGTTTCCATGGCCATTAGATAGCATATTCCACGGCTTGAAGGTGAAGTCGATTACGCTTGGAAATTGACTTGCGCAGGCTTTCCGGTGATAGGGTCGCGCGATGCGAATTGCCTTCTACGCGCCGCTGAAGTCACCCAATCATCCCGTTGTTTCCGGCGACCGCCAGATGGCACGGATGCTTGTCAAAGCGCTGGAGCACGGAGGGCATAGCGTCGAACTGGCATCTGAGTTGCGCTTCTATCTACGCCAGCCGGAGTCGAAAAGTTTCGAGGCACTAAAGATCGAGGCCGCAGAGGAAGCCGTGCGGCTGACCAAGCTTTGGGATCGTGACGGCAAGCCCGATCTCTGGTTCACCTACCATCCTTATTACAAGGCGCCCGACTTGATCGGGCCGGAGCTGGCGTCGGCCTTTGCTGTCCCCTATGTGACAGCGGAAGCCTCCTATTCCAGGCGACGCGATGCCGGCTTGTGGGCCGATAGCCAAGCATTGGTGGCGCGAGCCATCGAACAGGCGGCGATGAACATCTGCTTCACCCAAAGGGATCGTCAGGGACTGGCGGATGCTATTCCCAAGGCCGCTTTCGGTATGCTTTCGCCCTTCATCGACACATCGGCATTCCGGGAAATCCCGGCACGGGGTTGTCCGACGCGCCTCATTACCGTCGCCATGATGCGCCCGGGCGACAAACTGGGCAGCTATCGCATGCTGGCGCAAGCGCTCGGCTTGATAGGTCATCTGCCCTGGACCATGTCGGTCGTCGGAGACGGCCCAGCCCGCGACGAGGTCGAAGCGCAATTCGCCGGCCTGCCCGCCGATCGTATCGAGTGGATTGGCTCGATCGAGCCAGCCGCCGTGCCGGATGTCCTTTACACCGGGGGAATCTATGTCTGGCCGGGTTATGGCGAGGCCTACGGCGTTGCCTATCTTGAAGCACAGGCCGCCGGTCTTCCGGTGGTGGCCCAGGACATCGCCGGCGTGCCGGAGGTCGTGCGGGATGGCCAGACCGGGTTTCTAACCCCGCCGGGCGATGTCGCGGCGTTCGCTTCCGCCATTGAAAGGCTTCTGGCCCGTGACGACGAAAGAACCATCATGGCCGCGGAAGCCAGGCGTTTCGTTCTCGAAGAACGTTCCCTCGGTGGCGCAGCTGCGCGTCTGGCCGGACTTATTGCGAAGGTCCCGGTCTCATGACGTCCGATCCGATCTGGCAGCCCTTGGTGGAAGAGCTGGCGCGCCTGCAACGGGCGGGCCGCAAGGCGGAGTTCTGGCTGCGCGACGACGACGCCGTGGATCCGACGCCTGCGCTTAATCGGCTGCTCGACCTCACCGGTGAATTCGCGGTTCCGGTCACTCTGGCCGTCATTCCGGCCCTGACCGACGCGAAGCTTGTCGCCCGGCTTGACGAGGCCCCGCATGCCACGGTCGCGATCCATGGCTGGGCGCACCGAAATCATGCGCCCGAGGACCAGAAAAAGCAGGAACTCGGCGCGCATCGGCCACGCGAGGCGGTGCTCGATGATCTGGCTCGCGGACTGTCGCGAGTAACCGGCCTGCACGGCGCACGTGCCGTTCCGATGCTGGTGCCGCCATGGAACAGGATCGACGCCGGCGTGGTATCCGACCTTGGATCGATAGGTTTTGCGGCCTTGTCAGTCTATGGGCCGCCGAAGCCGGCTTCATTGGCGGTCATCAACAGCAATGTGGACATCATGGATTGGCATGGCACGCGCGGCTGCCTCGATCATGGTCTATTGGTCCAGGCTATCATCGCACACTTGCAGCATGCATCCGACGGCGAGCCGATCGGCCTGCTCACCCACCATCTTGTACATGATGAATCGGCCTGGCTTTTCCTCGAACGATTGTTGACAGTCACCGCACAGGCTGAACCCTGTGCATGGCTTCCGATCAGGACATTGATCGGGCGCCGCGGGGGTAAAGGAAAATAGCTCAGCGCTTTCTGTGCGATGAGACCGGGAATTTGAGCATCTGGCCATCCCGCGCGGCAAAAGCGCCGGCAAACCTGTCCTTGGCCAGCTTCTCCATCTCGTCCAGTTGCTCGTCGGTGCGTGTCGGATCGTGGTGAAACAGCGCAAGCGCCCGTGCACCAGCAGCCTCACAGAGCTTGACGCCCTGTTGCCATGTCGAGTGCCCGTTACCGCGGCGGCGTTCCATTTCCTTCTCGGTGTAGGTGCAATCGTAAATGACGAGGTCGGCATCTTCGATCAGGTCGAGCACCGACTGATCGAGTTTGTCCGGCTCGTGCTCGGTGTCGGTGATCACCGCCACGACGCGGCCGCCCCATTCGATCCGGTAGCCTATGCAGCCTCCCGGATGGGTGAGACTGCCGGTCCGAACCACCACCCCTTCGCGCGGCCGAAGCACGTCTCCGGATACAAAATCGCGGCAGTCGAGATTTGCCTTGCAGACGTTCATTTTCACCGGAAACCACGGCGGCCGTATGAACTCATCGATAATCTGCCGGGTCGTCATGCGTCCTGCAAGATGCCCGGACCAAAGCGTAAGCTTGACGCTCGGGTCGAAGATAGGCGCAAAAGCCGGCAGCCCGATGATGTGATCGTAATGGCAATGGGTGAAAAGCAGGTCGAAATCGGTCACATCCGACGCCTGAAGCGCCCTACCGGCAGGCCGCAGGCCAGAACCTGCGTCGAACAGAAGCGTATGCTTGCCGCATCGCATCTCAATGCAGATTGTGTTGCCGCCATAGCGAGCGAATTCTGGCCCGGATACAGCAATGCTGCCGCGCACGCCCCAAAATCTGACCAGGAAAAAATCGTCGTCCATGCTACCTTTCGCTCATCATAGCTCTAGGCGCTTCGTGCGTCGATCAGATCCGCGGTCGTATGGCTTAGCCGATCGGCAAGAACCCGCAATATCTCGATGGTCATTTCCGGGAACTCCTTCATAAGCCTCAGGAAATGATCCTTGCGGATTCTCAAGGCCTCCAGATCACTTGCCGCGCTGACGGTGGCAGTGCGGGAGCTGTTGCACAATATGGCGATCTCGCCGACGATCGAATTTGGCAGCAGTTCGGCAACCTTTATCGGCCCGCTGTCGGAATCGACCAGAATATCCGCCCTGCCTGAAAGGATGACATAGGCAGCGTCTGCCTCGTCGCCCTGCCGGAAAAGAATCTGGCCGGCGCTGTAATTCACGCGATCGGATGTGAACGCGAGCAGCTTGAGCTTTGCCGGCTCAATGCCGGAGAACAAGGGAACGCGTTGCAGCATTCCAACTTCATCCTTGAGCAGCATTGTCGCAAACCTTCCTAAATTCGCGTCTGCCAGACTATGACAGAAGTTCCTTGAAGATACCGTTCTCTGCCAAAAGTGTCTCGTGTGTACCGTCTTCCACCAATTGCCCCGAGTCAAAGACGATAACGCGATCGAACATCATCGCCATTGCCGGACTCGTCACGACCCACACAATTGCCGGCGAATGGCCGTCGCGTCTGGCTTCCTCGAGCACGTTTCGCAGCACCTTGTCCTGAACGCGCTGGTCGAGCGCCGACAGCGGCCGGTTGAGAATGAGAAAATCGGGACGCTTGAGCAGAGCCCGGGCAACATCGAGCTTCTGTCGCTGTCCGCTGGTCAGCCGCCTTCCACCGGCGCCGACGTTGAAGTCCAGGCCGACATCCAGAAGCTCGGCATAAAGCCCCAGCTCGTCAAGAATGTCATAGACGATGGAGCGTATGCGGTCCGGCGCGTCGGGATGGTTGTTTCCCACACGGCCGAATAAGACATTGTCCATGACGGTGGCCGCGGCAATGTATTTGGCAGGATCATACCGTTCGATCGCGTTGTGCAGCTCGGGCGGCAGGTTCTCATAGAACCGGTTGCGTGCGGCGACGATCTTGCTCATCAACTCGTCGGTCAGCAGGCCGAAGCGGTGCCGGGGCTCGATATAGGCAAAGCTCAAGGTGATGATCATGGCGCGGTCGGCCTCCGAAACCGCCTCGTAGGGGCGGTTCTTGAGCCGCTGCAGCAAGGTCTCGTAGGCGGGGATCTCCTCGGCGCTCATGAAGGCGAGCTGCTGGAAGAACTGGTGATCTGGCGGCAGGTCGGCAAACAGCTCGATCGCCTGTTCGGCGATCTCCATGCCCATCTCGTAGAGCGTGCTGTCGAGGCCGGCCTGCTTCAGCACGGAAGCAAAGTAGGGATTGGCCGCCAGAGCCTTGTCGGCCAGTTCGGGGCCGGCGGCGGCGCCGAAAAGCAGGTTCTGGCCGATCGTCGCTTCCGTGTTGTAGGCGCCCGGCTCGAAAGGAACCACCAGTTCGCGCAGCCCTTCCTGTTCGAGCCGGGTTCGCAGCGCTGCACGCAGTTCGACGATCCGCCCGGCGAGCTTCGTGTGACGCGTGAGGTCGGCCGAAGAGCGCAAGCCAAGATCCAGAATGTCGCGCGACAGAAGAACCGCGTCGAGCACCCGGCGCACCGCTTCAAAGAGGTCGTGCGGGCCGGTAGCGCCGGCGGAAGCATAGTCGATCCAGTCGCTGTGGACGTCGAAATCCGGATTGCCCGACCGGCGCGCCTCGTCCATGTTCCAGCGCTGCTGGTCTGCCGCGGCGCCGTCATAAGTCACCGATGTCAGCGGTGCATGCTTCAACCCGTAGAGCAAGTTATCGCGCAGGCTTGCTTGGAACAGGAAAACATCCGACGAGGCGTAGGACATGCGCCGGCCGGTCACGGCTTCGGGGAGTTCAAGCAGGTCATCGGCGCCCGAAGCGACCTTTCCACTCTCTGGCCAGTTCAGACGCGCGAAGGCTTCTGCTAGCGCCTCTGCTCCGCCTGTCGGGGTGCTGACCAGCGCCACCGTCTCAGCCGGCTTGACCTGCATGGAGACACGGTTGAGGAGCATTGCACCGCCATCGTCTGCCATGGACAGACCGACCGCCGACAGCGGGTTTGTCATCGGACCGGGATCGTCGATCGCCAGTGCCGCGATTCCCGGCGCAATGATATCCTCGACGGTGAACTGTTCAACGACCTGCTGATATTTGACCTGGACATCCTGCCGATCCTGATCCCAGTCGATCAGTTCCTTCATCGGTCCGGGCAGGTCCTTGTAGGCTCCGATCACCGCCACGAGCTGACCGACATCCAGCCGGCCCCCTATGACCAGATACCCGCCGATCATGTAGAACAGAAAGGGCGTGAGCTGTGCGAGAAAATTGTTGAGGAACTTTACCATGAATTTCCATTGGTAAAGATCGAAGCGGATCTTGAAGATGAGCCCTAGCCTAGCAGCTATGTCGGCGCGCTCGTAGTTCGACGTGTCGTGGACGTGAACCGCGCCGATACCGTCGACGATTTCGCCAACCCGGCCGGAAAGCGCGCGCGCCGTCAACTGCCGTTGGCGCCCAAGCACGAGGAGCCGCCGCCGCATCCGCGGGATGAGTACGATCTGGATGATCACGATCACCATCGCTATCATTCCGAGCCAGACGTTCTGGACCATGATGAACAGCATGGCCGTCAGCGCCTGGCCGCCGAGCAGCACCGGCTGCAGGAAGGCATCGCCGATAAAGCCGCCCAGCGGCTCCACCTCATCCTTCACCATTGTCGCCACTTCGGCGGATTTCACCCGCTTGAAGTAAATCGGCGGAAACCGCAGCACACGATCGATCAGATCGAAGCGAATACGCCGCAGCATGCGTTCGCCGAGGCGGCCCTTGTAGGTGTTGATGTAGAGTTTGAACAGGCCGTTGATGACGACCAGCAAGAGGAACACAAGGCTCAGGGCAAGCAGCGTCTCCTTGCGGTCCAGCTGAAAACCGGAGAAGAACTGGACCTCGCCAATGAACGGCAGGTTATAGTGCAATTTCATGAAGGGCAGGGTCGCGCCGGGTTGCTCGAACCCCTTCCCCTGGATCGGGCCGTTGACGATCAGCTTCGGCAGGTCGAAGGACATGAAATATGGGATCATCGAAAGCAGGACGATCATCAATATCCAGATCTGCTGCTTCCGGGTGTGCGTCCAGATATAGCGGGCTAGGCTGGGTTCCATATGCGGCTGTCAGTTTGGAGGAAGCAGGCGGTGAAAGCACCTGCTGGCAAACGATGTATCGGCAATGTCTTCGCGGATGGACGCCGCTGGTCCGGACAGACGCAACCGGCCCCCTTCGTGACCGTGCAACGGCGAAACGGCTGGTGGCATAGTCTCATCCGCAAGTCGAACAGCCTTGGGTGAGGCAATATTGCGTTGTGTAGCCCGAAATCCCAACATAGAAGACGAATATGATGGATGTCACGCAAGCACGCAATGCCGGCATTGACGGGCACGAACAAGCCTTGGACCTCGCCCGGGGAATTGCCGCCTATGTCGACCACCCTCTTGTCGCCGGGCTGGCGCGGGTCATCGCCAAGTATCCGACGGCCGATATCGCCAACGCCTTCAACCACAAGCAGGTCGCCTGCAAGATGTGGGCGCTCGACAAGCTGTTCGAAAACGACGGCGGCCGGTTCGGGCGCATATGGGTTCTGGGCGGATGGTACGGCGTATTGCCGGCAATGCTTTTCAACGACGCCCGTTTCGACATTGCGGCGATCGACAGCATCGACATCGATCCTGAAGTCGGGCCGGTCGCCCGGACCCTCAACCGGGAAGCCGGCGACCGCTTCCGGGCGCTGACGGAAGATATGTACGCACTCGACTATGCGGCCGGTCGGCCCGACCTGGTGGTCAATACGAGCTGCGAACACATAGCCGACCTGGGTGCCTGGCTTGCCCTGCTTCCGCGGGGCACGAAGGTGCTACTGCAATCGAACGATTACTTCAGCGAGCCGACGCACATCAACTGCGTGGCTTCGCTTGCAGCCTTCGAAGCAATGGTGGCGCTACGGGAGATCAGGTTCTCCGGCGAACTGCCGACAAAAAAATATACCCGCTTCATGCTGATTGGAACTGTTTGAAGCGCGTTGCGCGAATCCAACCGAGATATGACCTGCGCTAGGATTTCGAGGACCAGGTTCGATGCCGCTCGCGCAGGATTTGCGCCGAGCGACGGGCGCCTTCCAGATCTAGACGATGCGCGGCTGGCGTCGGTCCCGCAAGCGCCTGTTCGATCGCTTGCGCCAGACACTCAGGCGTCAGGTCCTTTTCCATCCGCACGGTTGCAAGACCGAGCTCTTCGAGCATCAGGGCTCGAACCGTCTGTTCCGTTTCCCCGCCGGCTGCAAAGGGAACGAGCAGCGAGCGACAGCGCGCGCGCAGGACATCGCAGACAGTGTTGTAACCCGCCTGCGAGACCGACAGGCGGGCGCCGGTCAGCAAGCTGGCGAAATCCTCGCGAAACCGAAAGATGGACAGGCCCGGCGTGGCATCGCGTGTAATCGCGTCAAACTCGTCCTTCGGCAGGTTTGGGCCGGTGATCAGACACCATTTCCAGGCGTTGTCGGCATTCCGCGCCGATGCGATGGTGGACCGGACAAGGCTCTTTCCGGCGGCCCCGCCGCCAACCGACACCACAACGTCGAAACGCTCGGAGGCCGCGGGCGCTGGTGGCGCGGCAACGAGCCCCGTGTACGCAACCTCGGCCCTGATCGCTCCCGCCAGTGGAAATGTCTTGTCTAGGGTTGCGAAAGCCGGATCGCCATGGACCATGACAAGGTCAAAATGCCTGTTAACGAGATCGACCGTTTCCTCGTTTCGGCCCGGCTTGACGCGCTCCTGAAGGATATCACGGACGGACGTCACCAGCAGCGGTCTGGGCGACGCCGCGTCGATGGCCTCGATCAGCGGCAAGAGTTCGAAACGCATCTGCCGGCGCCCAAATGGAAACGCCTCGACAATGACGATATCAGGCCTGCAATCCCGGAATGCCTGCAGCAGCATCTCTGAACGCCGTTTCTTGAAATCATCGTCAATGGGCTTGCCCTGCAGGTCGACAAGACCGGAAAATCCTTCATCACCGGAGGTAACAGATGGCAGGGTTACAGATATTGCCCCCAATCCCGGAAACCCCGCGACCGGCGCTCCGCCAGTGACGATGGTTACGTCAAACCCGTCATCGACCAGAGCCGCCGCGACGCGGCTGGAGCGCGCGAGATGGCCGATGCCGAGCAGGTGCTGGACATAGAAGAAAGCGCGCAGCCGCTTCATTCGGCGGCCCGCCACTCCCGTTCGAACAGCTCCTTGAGCTGTCCAATGCTTGCCATGTGATCGAAATTGCCGCGCACGCGCGCCTCTGCGGTGTCGCCGAGGCGGGCACGCAGCACGGGATCACGGATCAGTCGCTCCAGCGCCTGTGCCAGGGCAATTGGGTTTTCCGTCGGAACCAGTAGCCCGGTTTCATCCGGCAATAAAAGCTCCGGCACGCCGGAAATATCGGTCGACACGCAGGCAAGCCGTTGGCTGGCCGCCTCCACCAGAACATTCGGCAGACCATCGCGGTCACCATTTGCGGTGATCCTGCAGGCCAGGGCGAAGATATCGGCGCGGCGGTAGTGCTCAAGCACCTCTTCCTGCGCGAGCGCGCCTTTCCAAGAGATGCGACCATCCAGTCCGAGCTTTTGCGCCAACGCCTTGAGCCGCTCCAATTCCTCGCCGCCGCCAATATGCTCGAAACGCCACGCTAAATCACCGGGCAAGAGGGCAAGGGCCTCCAGCAAGGTGTCGTAACCTTTCTTTGCAACGGCGCGCCCGACACTCAGAACGATAACCGGTTCGTCCGGCGCCGAGCCGTCATGCTGTTTTCGTGCCTCGCCGAAAATGCCGAAGCGATCAAGGTCGAGCCCATGATAGCTCAAATGCACTGACGAGTTGCCGTCGGCGAGTTTTTTCAGACGGTCGAAGCCCGTTTTCGTGCAAGTTACCGTCCAGCGCGCCGAGGAAAGCTTGCTGGCCAGATCCCAATCCGCCGAAGTCCAGATGTCCTTGGCATGGGCCGAGCAGCTCCAGGGCAGACCAAGAAGCTGGCTGGCATAGCGCGTCACCGATGCCGGCGTGTGCGCGAAATGCGCATGCAGCCATACCGCGTCTTCGGGCCATTCGGCCGCTAGCACGAGCGCTTGCCCGAAACGGCGCGCGCGATTGCGCGTAAAGTCGCGCGGCATATCGACGGCCAGCGATCCCAGTGCACGCCAGAAGCCCGGCCGCAGCAAACAAGCAGAAAGCGAGCGAACCACGCGCAGCGGCTCTTCATGCAGATATTCCGGCAGATAATGGACGGGCGCTTTGATCTCGTCATGCACGGGGTGGCGTTTTGCGTCGGTCGGCCGCCTGAGCGCAACGAGTATCAGATCGAACCCCGCACGCTCCAGTCCGAGCAGTTCCTGCGCGATGAAGGTTTCCGACAGCCGCGGATAACCCTTCAGAACCACGACGATCTTGCGATGTTGCAACTCAGTTCATGCCTTCAATAACCGAAAGGTGAGGGCCAGCCTGCCGGTCGAGCAGTTCCGCGACGATTTCGGAAATATGAGGGAGCCCTTCCAGGGTCAGATGTGGATTACTCTGGGATGGACGAGGCCGATTCGGCAGCGCCACCAGTGCATCGGCAAACCGCTGGGAGTCCTTGGCTTCCTCCGGCAAAAGCATTTCGATGAGGCCCAGTTCGGCCGCGCGCCGCGCGCGGATCAGTTGTTCCTGGCGGGGTTCGATGCGCGGCACGATGAGCGCCGGCTTGTCGAAAGAAAGTATCTCGCAATAGGTATTGTAACCGCCCATCGCCACTACCGCCTTGGCGCCGGCAATCAGGTCTTCCATGCGGTTGTCGAACTCGATAATCTTGATGTAGGGGATCGTGGCCCCCTTCTTCAGCAACTTGTTGCGCTTGCGAGCCGGCATGTAAGGCCCAAGCACGATCAGCGCCTTGTGCTGCAATTTCGGATCCTGCTGATAAGCGTCGATGACGTCGTGAATCAATTCGGCCCCGTCGCCGCCGCCACCGGTGGTAACCAGGATATAGTCGCCCTCTGGCCGGTGGCCGGGCAACTGGTTCCGCTGCAGGCTCCGTTGCAGGAAACCGACGAATCTCATTTTTGCCCTGACAGCCGGCGGCACATCCAAACCGGTCAATGGGTCGTAGAAATCCGGCGGGCCATAGGCCCAGACCTTGTCGTAGAACAGGCCTATCTTGCGCATCACATCCCTGCGCGCCCACTCTGCTTCGAGCAGATGCGGTGCATCCATCACCTCGCGCAGGCCAAGCACCAGCGTGGTGCCCCGCGTCTTGAGGTAGGACAGCGTGTCCTCAATCTCACCGCGCAGGCCGAGCGGTTCCTTGTCGACGATGAAGATATCCGGCCGGAAGGTCTCGGCTGTGTGGCGGATGATCGACTGACGCATCCTTAGCGTCTCATGCAGATCGATGTCCTTTTCCAACGAGGTGTATTCGCCGTTGCGCAACTTGATGACGCTGGGGATCTTCACGAAGTCGACACGGGCGCGGTAGTCGAAGGCGCCGGCGATAGTCGCACCCGAAATGATAAGCACCTGAAGCCCACGGAAATCCTCGACTAGCGAATGCGCAATAGTCCGGCAGCGCTGCAAGTGGCCGAGCCCGAACGTGTCGTGGCTGTACATGAGAATTCGAGCGTTTTCTGCGTGCTGGGTCATTCTTGAACGTCTCTTAAAATTCTCGCCTTGAGACCGTGAGCGCCCCCCGGCTTCGAAACCATCCCGGGTGTGAAACACATGGCCGCAATTTCAATTTATATCGCTTCTATGGAATGCCGTTCAGATATGCTTTCTGATCGCCAGTCCGGAACTAGGTGGGTTGGCGAATATCGCCGCGAGGAGTGAGCAGAGACTTCCTGTTGTATTGTGGGATGGATCGAGGAGGAAAACGATGTCAAAAAAATCGGCAGAAGTCATCCCTCTTGATTCCAATCCGGACTGCTAAAAACGATTTCCCCTATCTTGCCCATATAGCCAATTGCTTGATCGGTATACGAAAGGACAAGGTCGCTGGGCGTCGCACGGCGCATTGTTGTAGAGCTCATTCGTGCGCCATTGCACTCGCCTTAGACCAAAGGTGCTGCCCATTATTCTCTTGACGGGCGGTCTGATTGTGATTCACCGACCAGAAATTGAGCCATCTGTCGCCAAGCTAGCCGGAATTTTAGCAATAATCGAGTGGATGCCAGCGCGGTCGCGCCACACCGCCCGCAGCAGGGTGTGTGCGACACCGGTTGCTTGTCGATCGTTATGACCCATGCCAATGCCTTATTGGAGCGGTGACGGTACTTTTTTGAACGGCTTGGGCAGGCGGTCGAACGTCTTGAGGTACAAAAATCGCCCAATTGGTCCCCGATAGTTGGTGAACCCTCGAAAAGTTCTTTGCGGCGATTTCTCTCTAGAACCAAGGTGTAATTTTTTGACGGCTCTGGTGTCGGTCTCTTATGGGGCAATAGAAACATTCTAGTGTAATTTCAATTAGTTATAGGCTGTTTGAACAATCGAGTGGGAGTAGGGGTTAGCGTAGTCTGGAGTGCTCCGGCGTAGTTTCTCGCAAAAAACGACGCGCTTAAGTCTTTGTTTTCGTGCATGTCGTTGTCCCAAACCGGAACTTTTGGGCGACATGCATTAGCCTACCGTCAGCGCATGTCCGCATTTGCGAGATTGGCCGCCGGTGTGTCTTGAGATCGCCTCATTGGCTGACCGCAATCAGAATTCTAGGCGATGCCGTCCAAAAGTTCCTCCGCCCTGGAAACAGCGGCCGCCTGATGTGGCTGCAAGGGTTGGCCGGCGTAGCTTTCGAAGACCGGCAGGAACGGGTCGTCGATATGCGTCCTGATGCCGGACAACTGCTCCATCACCGCCAGGCCGCAATAGGGAACGTAGGAGGCGGAATAGCCGCCTTCGTGCGACATCATCAGGCGCCCGCCGCAGAGGTCGTCCGCTGCCTGCATCAGCATCCGCGTCATGTCGCGGTAGCTGCCGCTATGCAGCATCATGCGCCCCAGCGGATCGGCCGCCGAGGCGTCGAAGCCCGACGGCACGACGATGAGATCAGGCTTGTAGCGATTGAGCGCCGGTAGCACAACGCGTTCGAAGACGGACATGTAAACGCCGTGGCCGCAGCCGGCCGGCAGCGGTACATTGATGTTGTAGCCTTCGCCCTTGCCCTCGCCGCGTTCCTTGTGAAGACCGCTGTCATGTGGATAAAGCCCGTCCTGATGGATCGAAATGGTCAGTACCGACGGGTCCGAATAGAAGGCGGACTGGGTGCCGTTGCCGTGATGAACATCCCAGTCGACGCAGGCGACCCGCTCGAAGCCATGTTTGGCCCGGTTCTTCAGGATAGCGACCGGAACGTTGCCGAACAGGCAAAAGCCCATGCCTTGCCTGCGCTCGGCATGATGGCCGGGCGGTCGTACCAGCGCATAGCCATTGTCGACATCGCCGCTCAACACCGCATCCATCACCGCTGCCGTGCCGCCGGCGGCCAGACAGGCGATCTCGTAGCTGCCATGGCCGAAGGGGGTGAGATAGCTCGCATCGCCGCCGCGCCCATCACTAAGCAGCTTGATACGGCTGATGTAGTCGCGGTCGTGAAACAGGGCGAGGTCATCCTCGCTCACCGCGATGGAGGCGATCTTGGACAGTTTCTCGGTCAGGCCCGAAACCTCCATCAGATTGCGGAATCGGCGTTTCGTGTCGGCATTCTCCGCATGCTCGCCCGGCTCGATGGTCAGGCTCGGCTGAAAGAACTGCGCGGCATTGCCGGTCTCGTGCCAGAGATAGAGTTCGTGGAAATTCCAGCCTGTCGTCATGTTTTGTCTCCTAGCCCGCCAGGATCATTGACGCGGCGCGTTCGGCGATCATGATCGTCGGCGCGTTCGTGTTGCCCGACACCATTTTCGGAAAGACCGAGGCGTCGGCGATGTAAAGCCCGTCCAGCCCATGAACCTTCATCGACGTCGGATCGACGACGGCCATCGCATCTGAACCCATGCGGCAGGTGCTGGTCGGGTGATAGAGCGTCGTGCAGTGGCCGCGTATATAGTCGGCGATCTCGGCGTCGCTCTCGCATTCGGCGCTCGGCGTGATTTCGCCGGCGAGCATTTCGGCAAGCGGCGACTGCGCCGCGATGCGCCGGCTGATGCGGATGCCTTCGACCAGCGTGGCGGTGTCCGAGCCATCCTCGTCGCTGATGAAGTAACGTGGGTCGATCGCCGGATATTCGATCGGATTGGCCGAGCGCAGGCGAATCTCGCCGCGGCTGTCTGGCCGCTGCAGCGTGGTGTGCAGCGTGATGCCGGGTCTGGACGAAAGGAACCGAACATAGTCTCGATGCGGGCTGATGGCGCCGTAAAGCTGCAGGTCCGGCTCGATATCGGGCCGGCTCTTGACGAAGCCGCCCGCCGCCACCCAGGGTGAGGAACGCGGGCCGCTGCGCGATGTCTGCCATTCGGCGAAGTCGCGCTGCAGCGTCTCGTCGGTCCAGGCGCCGACGCCGATCTTGTCCTTGGTATAGAAGGTGATCGGAATGTTGATGTGGTCCTGCAGATCCTTGCCCACGCCCGGCAGGTCGTGCACGGGAGCAACGCCGACCTGGGCGAGTTCGTCGGCCGGCCCGATGCCCGAAAGCAGCATCAGCTGGCAACTGCCAATCGAGCCCGAGGACAGCACCACCTCGCTGTCGGCGAAAGCGGTCTCAGGTTCGCCATTGACGAGATAGCGGATGCCCTTGACCCGGCCCTTCTCGACGATCAGGCCCGTCGCCAGCACACCGGTTTTCACGGTCAGGTTGGGTCGTTCCCGCGCCGGGCGCAGATAGGCCTTGCCGGTGCCCCAGCGTTCGCCATTCTTGATGGTGAACTGGAACAGGCCGACGCCTTCCTGCTCGACGCCGTTGAAATCGCGGTTCTGCTTGTAGCCTGCGGCCTTGCAGGCCTCGATCCAGGCAAGCTCGTTGGGATCGACATGTCCGACATTGCCGATATGCAGCGGCCCGTCGGCGCCGTGCAGCGGGTCGTTGCCGAGTTCGGCATTGCTTTCACTGGCCTTGAACACCGGCAGCACGTCAGCCCACGCCCAGCCGGGGCAGCCCATCGCCGCCCAGCCATCATAG
>NZ_RZTF01000630.1:1751-2291 GCF_004023175.1 Mesorhizobium sp. M7A.F.Ca.MR.362.00.0.0 | reverse complement strand
ATCCTATCCGGCGCGCCTGTCGGGTGGCCAGCAGCAGCGTATCGCGATCGCACGCGCCCTGGCTCTTGACCCCAAGGTGATGCTCTTCGACGAACCCACGAGCGCCCTGGATCCCGAACTCGGGCTTGAGGTGTTGGCCGTGATCCGCGAGCTCGCCCAGGAAGGCATGACAATGATCATCGTCACGCACGAGATCGCCTTTGCCGCAGACGTCGCCGACCGCGTAATCGTCATGGCTAATGGAGAGATCATCGAGCAGGGTCCGCCTGATGCCGTGATCCGCAATCCGTCGTCGCCCCGCACGCGGCAGTTCTTCCGTGCCGTGGTCGATCGCAGATGATCGACCTGCTGGTTTCACTGCTCAGAGGCGTTCCGGCCACGCTGCTGGTGACCTTCGGCGCTTTCGGAGTCGGGGCCATCGCAGCCATGCCGCTGGTGCTGATGCGACGTTCCCGGTTGCTTCTGCTAAGCGCGCCGGCGCGCCTATACATCGACTTTGTCCGAGGAATCCCGCCGATCGTCTGGCTGTTCATTATTTTC
>NZ_RZTF01000630.1:1374-1741 GCF_004023175.1 Mesorhizobium sp. M7A.F.Ca.MR.362.00.0.0 | reverse complement strand
TCTTCGGATTGGGCAGCGGAGTGATCGTTCTCAGTTCATATCAGGCTGCCATCCTGGGCATGGGGTTGGTATCAACGGCCTATCTCGCCGAAATCTATAGGGGTGGCTTCCTGGCCCTCTCGAAGGGCCAGCGGGAGGCGTCCGCGGCGCTCGGTATGTCGCGCCTGGATACGCTGCGCTATATCCTGGCGCCGCAGGTCCTGCGCGTCTCGGTTCCACCCATGGCGACCTTCCTTGTTAGCCTGCTCAAAGACACGACCGTGGCCTCCACGATCGGTGTCCGCGACGTGATGATGTACGCATCGCAGCAGGCTCAAGGCGGCGGCGGCAGCTTCGCGCCGTTCATTTTCGCGGCGCTTCTCTACAT
>NZ_RZTF01000630.1:0-1364 GCF_004023175.1 Mesorhizobium sp. M7A.F.Ca.MR.362.00.0.0 | reverse complement strand
TCTCTACATCGTGCTGTCCATACCCGTTGTCGTGTTGGCACGCGCCGTGGACGGGCGGCTGCGCTCAAGGGGGCAAGCGAAATGAGCGAGATGCTGGCTAACTGGCTGGACTGGTCGCCCCAGCTTTTCCAAGGAGCTATTGTCAGTCTTCAGTTGGCGGGCCTGGCGCTGCTGTTCGGATTGCCTATCGGCCTCGTTCTTGCGCTTGCCTCTTCCTCTGGAAACAGGCTCGTCCGCTATTTCGCGGTGGTATTGGTCGAGATCGGGCGTGGTGCGCCTGCACTCGTCGTCCTGCAGATGGTCTACTATGGATTGCCTGCTTCCGGGATGACCGTAAGTGCCTTCACCTCTGGCGTGATTGCGTTGGCGCTAACGACAGGCGCCTACACCAGCGAGATCCTTCGCGCCGGTCTGAACGCGGTTCCGCATTGTGAGATCGAGGCGGGCTGGGCGCTCGGCATGACCCGCCGGGACATCCTGCGCTTCGTAGTGATTCCCCAAGGAATCCTGTTCGCAATACCCGCACTGATGGGCTTTGCCATTCTCATCTTCCAGGCGACGGCCCTTACATACACGATCGCCATCCCCGAACTTCTGGCGCGCGCCTATCGCGTGGGTGCGGCCACCTACCTCTACCTCGATGTCCTGATCTTGGCGGGCCTGTTCTATCTCGCCATCACCGTCCCGTTCGGGTGGCTGGTCTCGTACACCGAACGTAGGCTGGGCAGCCATCTCGGCTGACCTGCAATCAAAAACCATCAATGTCAGAGGAGAGCACAGTGAAAAATTGGAGTAAGATTATCTCGGCCGCGGCCATTGCTACGGCCTTGGGTGCCAGCGTCGCGTCCGCACAGGATTGCAAGCCGCAGCACGTTTTCGAAACCGTGTCAGCGGGCAAACTCACAGTCGCGCTTACCAACACCGCTCCGTATTCGCTCGAAAAAGACAGCGGCATCGCGGGTATCGACGGCGATCTCGTGAAGCGTTTTGCCAAGGAGAACTGCCTGGAGATCGCTTATGAGATCTTCACATATCCAGGCGCGGTTTCCGCAGTTCAGTCGCGGCGCGCGGACATCGCGCTTGGCGGCTTCTATCGTACCGCCGCCCGCGCGAAGGTCGTCGCTCTGTCTACGCCGGTCTATCTCGACCAACTGTCCGTCACCTCGACCAACGGCATTGATACTGTCGATGGTCTGCTGGGCAAGAAGGTCGGCACCGTTGAAGGATATTTATGGGTCCAGGACATGGAGAAGCTTTACGAAGGCTCCAAGACCTATCCGTCGTCGCTGAACCTCGCGCAGGACCTTCATGCCGGTCGTATTGAGGCGGCGCTCGACGGCTTCGGCTCCGCTGTCATTCAGAAC
>NZ_RZTF01000629.1:0-2291 GCF_004023175.1 Mesorhizobium sp. M7A.F.Ca.MR.362.00.0.0 | reverse complement strand
CTCTCCCCGTATAGGGACGGGGAGAGGGGCGCTCGCATCGACGGTTTCGCCAATCACCAGCGTTGCAAGAAAAGCGCCGAGATTGCGGCCAGCCCCCTTCTCCCCGTCCCTATACGGGGAGAAGTGCCCGGCAGGGTGATGAGGGGCGGCGCCGACTTCGGCAATCGATCTGAAGCCTCGATAGAGTCCCATCCGATCACATCGCGATTAGCCGGCTTTGGTGAGTGAGGAGAAAAAGATGAGCTTCGACTGGCCAACCGCGCTTCCCCTCATCTTCGCCGGCCTGATGGGCCTCGCCATCCTGATCTACGTCATTCTCGACGGTTTCGATCTCGGCATCGGCATTCTGTTCGCCGCCGCTGAAGACGCCGAACAGGATACGATGATTGCCGCGATCGGCCCGTTCTGGGACGCCAACGAGACCTGGCTGGTGCTGGCCGTCGGCCTGCTGCTGGTCGCCTTCCCGCTGGCGCATGGCGTCATCCTGACGGCGCTCTACATTCCGGTCTTCGTGCTTTTGCTCGGGCTGATCCTGCGCGGTGTCGCCTTCGATTTCCGCGCCAAGGTGCCAGCTGGCCGCAAGCATCGCTGGAACCGTATTTTCTTCCTGGGTTCGCTCATCGCCTCGCTGGCGCAGGGCTATATGCTGGGCGTCTATGTGCTCGGGCTCGATGTCGGCCTCGGCGGCACGGCGTTCGGCGTGCTGGTGGCGTTCTGCCTTGCCGCCGCCTACGCGGCGATGGGCGCCGCCTGGGTGATCTACAAGACCGAAGGCGAATTGCAGAAGAAAGCGGTGCGCTGGCTGCGCACCGCGCTGGTGCTGACCGCGCTCGGCATGGCGGCGGTGTCGCTGGCGACGCCCTTCGCCAGCCCGCGCATCTTCGACAAATGGTTCGTCTGGCCGGAAATGCTTTATCTGTCGCCGCTGCCGATCCTGTCGGCGCTTTTGTTCCTGTGGCTGTGGCGGCAGACCTTCCATCTGCCGAAGCCCGACGACCGCCATTCGCTGATGCCGTTCCTGACGCTGGCCGCCATCTTCGCGCTCGGCTTTGCCGGCCTCGCCTGGTCGTTCTACCCGTTCGTGGTGCCGGATCGCCTGACCATCTGGCAGGCGGCTTCCGCGCCGGAGAGCCTGGCCATCATCCTCGCCGGCACCGTGGTCGTGCTGCCGGTCATCATCTTCTATTCGTTCTATGCCTACCGGGTGTTCGGCGGCAAGGCGAGGGATTTGACGTATGATTGAAGGGGATGGCGGGAGCTAATCTCCCCCCTCGAGGGGGAGATGTCGCCGAAGGCGACAGAGGGGGTCGCCACACGTAGAGCGCTAACCTCATTCTGTCGCAAGAGGCCGAGACCGGTCGAGCCGACCCCCCTCTGGCCCTTCGCGGCCATCTCCCCCTCAAGGGGGGAGATTAACAGCGCTCAGCTCAATTGCTCGCCGACAGCACCAGCACCGGCTTGTCGCTGTAGAGCGCCGGGAACAGTGCCTTCAAATTCGCCACCTTGGGCAGGTCGTTGTAGACGATGTAGGGATAGGTCGGGTTCAGCGTCAGGAAATCCTGATGATAATTCTCGGCCGGATAGAAGGTCTTGCCGGTTTCCAGCGTGGTGACGATCGGCTCCGGGAACACCTTGGCCTGGTCGAGCTGGGCGATGTAGCTTTGCGCGATCTTCTTCTGTGCATCGTTTTCGGCGAAGATCGTCGAGCGGTACTGCGTGCCGGAGTCCGGACCCTGGAAATTCAGCTGGGTCGGGTTGTGGGCGACCGAGAAATAGACCTGCAGCAGCTGGCCATAAGTGATTTTCGACGGATCGTAGGTGATCTCGACGGATTCGGCATGCCCGGTGCGGCCTGAGCCGACCGTCTCGTAGACGGCGGTGTCCTTGTCGCCGCCGGAGTAGCCGGAGACGGCCCTGGTGACGCCCTTGACGTGCTGGAAGACGCCCTGCACGCCCCAGAAACAACCGCCGGCGAAGATCGCCTTTTCAGTGCCGGTGGCCGCCTTCTCGTCGATTGCCGGCGGCGGGATCTTCACCGCGTCCTCGGCCGAAACCGCCGGCGTCAGCCAGAAGGCGGCGCCAGCGGCGGCAAGTGCAAGCGCGGCGAGGGCGCCTTTGACAAAGCCGAGCGAACGGTTTGAAATCTTGATGTTGGTCATGGTTGCACTCCTCGTGGCTTCCATAGGGATCAGTCTATTGCATCAAATAGTGCGGCGCGACGCACATTCGCGTGCGCCGAATGCGGAATCTTACCGTCAGCGCTGCCCCTCACTGTCCTGCCGGACATCTCT
>NZ_RZTF01000628.1:0-2298 GCF_004023175.1 Mesorhizobium sp. M7A.F.Ca.MR.362.00.0.0 | reverse complement strand
GTATAGTGACGGGGAGAGGGCGCTGTCATTGATGGTTTCGCCAATCGCGACTGTGGCTGAAAACAGCGCCAGCGCTGAAGCTGCCCCTTTCTCCCCGTCTCTATACGGGGAGAAATGTCCGGCAGGACAATGAGGGGCAGCGCCAACCTTACAGGACTAGAGCTGATCAAACTCCAACCGCGCCTGTGTCTGCGCCCGAGTGCAAAATGACCGAAAAACTCATCCTCGCTTCCGGCAGTCCGTTCCGCAAGGCGATGCTCGTCAATGCCGGCGTCGACGTCGAGGCGGTGCCGGCCGATGTCGACGAGCGCGCGCTCGAGGGGCCTTTGCAGGATAGCGGCGTCTCGCCCGAGGATGTTGCCCTGGTGCTGGCCGAGGCCAAGGCAAGCGAAGTCAGCGAGCGCAGGCCGGGCGCCCTGGTGCTGGGCTGCGACCAGACGCTGTCCCTTGGCGACGAGGTGTTCCACAAGCCGGCCGATAGGGAAGGCGCACGCCGTCATCTGTTGGCGCTGTCGGGCAGGACCCATCAGCTCAACAGCGCCGCGGTGCTGGTCCGCGACGGCGAGGTCTTGTGGCGGCATGTCGGCATCGCCTCGATGACCATGCGCAAGCTCGACCCGGCCTTCGTCGGCCGCCATCTCGCCCGCGTCGGCGCCAAGGCGCTGTCCAGCGTCGGCGCCTATCAGATCGAAGGCGAAGGCATTCAATTGTTCGAGAAAATCGAAGGCGACCATTTCACGATTGTCGGCTTGCCGCTGTTGTCGCTGCTTGCCGAACTGCGCACGCTGGGAGCGATCGATGGCTGAGGCGTCAAAGAAGGCTTTCGTCACCGGCCATCCGGTCAAGCATTCGCGCTCGCCGAAGATCCATGGCCACTGGCTGGCCAAACATGGCATCGACGGAAGCTACCAGGCCATCGATGTCGCGCCGCAGGATTTTGCCGAGTTCGTGAACACGCTGCAGGCAAACAATTACCGCGGCGGCAACATCACCATCCCGCACAAGGAAGCGGCCTTCGCATTGGCCGAACGCCGCGACGAGGCGGCGCAAGAAATCGGCGCCGTCAACACGCTGTGGTTCGAGGACGGCGTCCTGTGGGCCGGCAACACCGACGGTCACGGCTTTGCCGCCAACCTCGACGATCATGCACCGGGCTGGGCAAGCAAGGGTCCGGCGGTGGTGCTCGGCGCCGGCGGCGCGTCGCGCGCCGTCATCCATGCGCTGAAGGAGCGCGGCGTTGCCGACATCCGCATCGTCAACCGCACTGTGGCCCGGGCTATAGAACTGCGCGATCGTTTCGGCGCCGGCGTGTCGGCGCATGGCATGGCGGCGACCGATGAACTGCTCGGCGATGCCGGCCTGCTGGTCAACACCACCGCGCTCGGCATGCATGGCAATGAAGGCCTGTCGGCCGATCCCGCCCGGCTGCCCGACCATGCCATCGTCACCGACATCGTCTATGTGCCGCTGGAGACGCCGCTGCTCGCGGCCGCCCGTGGGCGAAATCTGAAGGCGGTCGACGGCCTTGGCATGCTGCTGCATCAGGCCGTGCCCGGCTTCGAGCGCTGGTTCGGCGTCAGGCCGCGGGTGACGGCCGAACTCCGGGCGCTAATCGTCGCCGATCTGGTGCCGAAGCCATGATCGTGCTCGGCCTCACCGGCTCCATCGGCATGGGCAAGTCGACTACGGCCAGGATGTTCGCTGACGCCGGCGTGCCGGTCCATGATTCCGACGAGACGGTGCATCGCCTCTATGCCGGCAAGGCAGCCCCGTTGGTCGAGGCCGCCTTTCCCGGCACCACATCTGCCGGGGTGGTCGACCGGGCAAAGCTTGGCGCGCGTGTGCTCGGTGACGCCGCCGCGCTGAAGCGGCTCGAGGCGATCATCCATCCGCTGGTGCGCGCCGACGCCGATGCCTTTCTGGCCAGGCATCGTGGATCAGGCGCGCCGATCGCCGTCCTCGATATCCCCCTGCTGTTCGAAACCGGCGGCCGCAACCGCGTGGACAAGGTCGTTGTCGTCACTGCGCCGGCCGAGACCCAGCGCGCCCGCGTGCTGGCGCGGCCTGGCATGACGGAGGAAAAGCTGGCGTCGATCCTGGCCAAGCAGGTGCCTGATGCGGAAAAGCGGCGTCAGGCCGATTTCATCGTCGACACCGGCCAGGGGCTGGACGCCGCGCGCGCGGCGGTCAATGCGATCATCAGGCAGCTGATAGGAGTCGGCAAACCAGGCCGCTGACACTGGCTGATGTCGGCGCCGCCCCTCATCTGCCTGCCGGCATCTTCTCCCCGTATAGTGA
>NZ_RZTF01000627.1:0-2316 GCF_004023175.1 Mesorhizobium sp. M7A.F.Ca.MR.362.00.0.0 | reverse complement strand
TTTCTTCGACCACTGGTCGAGATTGACCAGCTTGAGCTGGCGTTGCACGCGCTCCTTGCGCTCTTGCTCCGGTACGCCGGCGAGTTCGAGGCCGAGACCGACATTCTCCTCCACCGTGCGCCAGGGCAAAAGGCCGAACTGCTGGAACACCATCGCTACCTGTTTCTGCCGCAGGCGCCGCAGGGTCGCCTCGTCGCAGGTGACGACGTCGACGGTCTTGTCGCCATCCTTGACCAGAACCTGGCCGCGCGACACGACGTTCAGCCGGTTGACCGCCCGCAGCAATGTCGACTTGCCCGAACCGGAGAGACCCATCAGCACGGAGATCTCGCCCTCGTTCACTGTCAGGCTGGCGCCGGCGCAACCCAGTACATTGCCGGTCTTTTCGAGGATCTCGGCGCGGCTGGCTCCGGCGTCGATCATCTTCAGCGATCCGGCCTGGTCGGCGCCGAAGACGATATCGACGTTCCGGAAATCGACGGCGACGGTCATTTCTTGCCTCCAACGGCGATGCGGGTCATCCGGTCGAGCACGATGGCCAAAACGACGATGGCGAGGCCCGCCTCGAGCCCGAGGTCGATCTTGCGCGAACCCAGCGCCCGGTTGATTTCGGTGCCGAGGCCGCCGGCGCCGATCAGTGCGGCAAACACCACCATCGACAGCGACAGCATGATGCACTGCGTCAAACCGGCCATGATGGTGGGCAGCGCCGAGGGCAGCTCCACCTTCCACAGCAACTGGCTCTTGGTGGCGCCGAACGCCTCGCCGGCCTCGACGATCGACTTCGGCACCGAGACGACGCCGAGATGCGTGAGCCTGACCGCGGTCGGGATGACGAAGATGATGGTGACGATGAGGCCGGGCGCATTGCCGAGGCCGAACAGCGTCAGCACCGGGATGAGGTATACGAAGGTCGGCAGCGTCTGCATCAAATCGAGCACCGGCAGCATGACGCGATAGACCTTCGGCTTGTGCGCCGCCCAGATACCAAGTGGCACACCGATGGCCATCGAGGCGGCGGCGGCGGCAACCACCAGCACCAGTGTCTCTACCGTCTGCTTCCAGAGGTTCTGGTTGAGGATGAACAGCAACCCGAGAAAGACAGCCACCGCCAAGCCTCTCGATCGCTGCAGATAATAGGCAAGCAGTGCAATCAGCGCGATGAGAAGGACCGGCGGTACCAGCAGCAGCGTGTCGACCACTCCATCGAGCAGGAAATTCAAGCCGCCGGAGAGGCCGCGGAAGAAGGTGTTGAAATTGTCGGTAAGGAAGGTGAAGAACGCTTTGCCCCACTCGCCTATGGGGATTTTATAACTGACAAAGAATTTTGAAATCGGATCCATCTTGCCCCTCTTTGGCAGTCGCCGTCCTTGCCGGACGGTCATCTTGTCACAGGATATGAAAAAGGGCAGCCCTTTCTACAGTGACTGCCCTTCTTGATCGGTCACGCCGAACGCAAGACCTGCTCAGCTTCCGAGCGCAGTCTTCACGGCTGCAGCGGCGTCGCCGCCATCGAAAGTGGTCACGCCGGCAATCCACGGAGCAACCGCGTCCGGATGCTTCTTGAGCCAGTCGGTCGCAGCCGTATTGGCGTCAGCGCCCTTGAGGATCGCGTCCATTATCTCGCCTTCCATATCGAGATTGAACTTCAGGTTGGCGATGAACTTGCCGGCATTCGGGCACTCGGTGGTGTAACCCTTGCGCACATTGGTATGGACAGTGGCGGCGCCGAAGCCGCTGTCGCCCATGCCATCGAGATAGGTGATCTTCATGGCACCCATCACCGGATGCGGCGTCCAGCCGAGGAAGGCGATCCATTCATTGCTCTTCATCGACTGCTCGGCCTGCGTCAGCATCCCGGCCTCCGAGGATTCGACCAGCTCGAAGCCTTCGAGATTGTCTTTCGGGTTCTTGATCATGTCGAGGATAATGCGGTTGCCGTCATTGCCGGCCTCGATGCCATAAATCTTGCCGTTGAACTTGTCCTTGAACTTGCCGATATCGGTCAGCGATTTCACGCCGGCGTCAGCGACATAGGTCGGCACGACGATGCCGTAGCCGGCGCCGGTCAGGTTGGTGCTGATCGTCTCGACCGAGCCATCGGCGGTATAGTCCTTGATGTCGTTGGTCATCGACGGCATCCAGTTGCCGAGGAACACGTCGAGATCCTTGTTCTTCAGCGACGCCATGGTCACCGGCACCGACAGCTGGATCGTCTGCGGCTCATAGCCGAGCGCGGTCAGCAGCACGGAGGCGATGCCGGTCGTCGCCTGGATGTCGGTCCAGCCGACATCGGAAAGGCGCACCGCCTTGCAG
>NZ_RZTF01000626.1:1172-2318 GCF_004023175.1 Mesorhizobium sp. M7A.F.Ca.MR.362.00.0.0 | reverse complement strand
GTTGCGGCACCAGGGGCAGGGCGCCTTACGACACCGTCGTCACCCATGGTTTCACCATGGACGAGGATGGCCGCAAGATGTCGAAGTCGCTGGGCAACACCGTGGTGCCGCAGGACGTCATCAAGCAGTCGGGCGCCGATATCCTGCGTCTGTGGGTGGTGACGACCGACTACTGGGAGGACCAGCGGCTCGGCAAGAACGTGCTGCAGACCAACATCGACGCCTACCGCAAGCTGCGCAACACCATCCGCTGGATGCTGGGTACGCTTGCCCATGACGATGGCGAAGAGGTGCCGCTGGAGAAGATGCCGGAGCTGGAGCGGCTGATGCTGCACCGGCTGGCCGAGCTCGATGAGGTCGTGCGCTCGGGCTACGACGCCTTCGAATTCAAGCGCATCACCCGCATGCTGCTCGATTTCATGGTGGTCGAGCTGTCGGCGTTCTATTTCGACATCCGCAAGGACGCGCTCTACTGCGACGCGCCGTCGAGCCTGAAGCGCAAGGCTTCGGTGCAGGTGGTGCGCCATCTCTTCGACTGCCTGGTAAAATGGCTGGCGCCGATGCTGCCTTTCACCATGGAGGAGGCCTGGCTTGACCGTCATCCCGACGCCGTCTCGGTGCATCTCGACCAGTTCCCGCAAATCCCGGCGGACTGGAAGAACGAGGCGCTGGCGGAAAAGTGGCGCCAGGTGCGGCAGGTGCGGCGCGTCGTTACCGGCGCGCTGGAGATCGCGCGCGCCCAGAAGGTGATCGGATCGTCGCTGGAAGCGGTGCCGGTCGTCACAATCAACGACGCAGCGCTCGAAGCCGCGATTTCAGATGTCGACATGGCCGAGATGGCGATCACCAGCGATCTGGTCATCGCTCATGGCGAGGCACCGGCTGGTGCCTTCGCGATCGACGACGTCAAGGGTGTCGCCGTGGTGGTCGAGAAGGCCGAGGATCGTGGCCTGTTAAAATGTGCACGCTCCTGGCGCTACACCGCCGATGTCGGCCAGGATCCGGAATTCCCGGATGTTTCGGCCAGGGATGCGGCGGTGCTGCATGAATTGAAGGCGCTTGGCCGGCTTTAGCGGTTAGTCGGCTGGATCGGTGCACAAATGCCACGCCGGGCGGGCGAAAACCGCCCGCGCGTTGCCCTTAACG
>NZ_RZTF01000626.1:0-1162 GCF_004023175.1 Mesorhizobium sp. M7A.F.Ca.MR.362.00.0.0 | reverse complement strand
GGTTGAGGTAAACACGCGAAACTCCGGAAGACAAATTGTCGCCGGATTTCCGTCGCAAGTGCTTGGACGATGGGGACCGGCCACAAGGCTGGTGGCAATCGAGAGGCTGTCTAGAGTGGGACTTTTTGGCATGACCGAGAGATATAATGCGCGCTTGGCGCTGCTGGCGCCGCTTGTCGCGTCGGGCCTCGCTTTGTCCGGCTGCATGGGCTCTCCGACCTACGGCACCGACAAGACCGCCGGCGAACAGCTGGCCGGCGATATTTCGGGCGCCTTTTCATTCGCGCCGAAGCGCAAGGAACAGATCGACTACAAGCCGCGTCCGACGCTCGTGAAGCCGGCGCCAGGCCAGAAGGAAGCGCTGCCGGCCCCGCAGGACAGCATCGAGACGGCGAGCGCCGAATGGCCCGAATCGCCCGAGCAGCGCCGCGCCCGCTTGCGCGCCGACGCCACCGCCCATCAGAACGACCCGGCCTATCAGTCGGAGATCATCGACGACGTGCAGACGGACCCGGCCTCGGTGAAGAGGGCGATGGCGGAGTCAGGGTCGAACCACCCGCCGGCATGGACACCGGCCGATTCCGACAAGGGCCGTGCCGCCGAGATCCAGCGCCGCCTTGCCGACAGCAAGCAGGGCGATCCGAACACCCGCAAATATCTGAGCGAGCCTCCAGTGCAGTATCGTGTCGCGGCCGGCACGGCGCCGCAAGATCAGCTTGGCGAGGACGAGTACAAGAAGGAACGCCGCCTGAAGAAAGAGGCGGAAGGCAAGAAGGGCAGCGGCTGGTTCGACTGGATGCCGTCTCTGTAAGAACACCACGTTGTGTCGCCGGGCGTTGCGCCCGGTTCAGCCGCGCCGTTCCCGGAAAAATTCCTTGAGCAATAGACCCGCTTCGGTCTCGCCCATGCCCGGATAGATGTCGGGCGCGTGGTGGCAGGTCGGCGAGGCGAAAAAACGTACGCCATTGACCACGGCACCGCCCTTGTCGTCGGCGGCGCCGAAATAAAGCCGGCGCAGCCGGGCGAAGGAAATGGCGCCGGCACACATGGCGCAAGGTTCCAGCGTCACATAGAGATCATGGCCGGTCAGCCGCTCGGCCGACAGTTTGCGGCAAGCTTCGCGGATGACCAGCATCTCGGCATGCGCGGTCGGGTCGGCAAG
>NZ_RZTF01000625.1:0-2329 GCF_004023175.1 Mesorhizobium sp. M7A.F.Ca.MR.362.00.0.0 | reverse complement strand
GTGTAATGATGTGCAATCCGAAAAGGTTGGGAGGGATACTTGACCATGGAGGCCACGCCGTATCGGGCGCCCAGGCCCCTTTGCTGTCCTTTTGCGTGTTCTCTCGTCTCAGACCGTGAGGCTCACGTTGTAATCGGTCAGGAAATCCTGGAGGGCCAGGATACGCTCTACCCCCCTGAGATTGTCGGTCGCATCGAGCGCGCGGGACCTGTCGACGGACAGCAGCGGTGCCACTGCCGCATTGCGGTCATTCAGCAGCGTGGTGAACCGGGTGCGCAGCATTCTGCCGTAGGTCGGATCCTGGATAGCCGGAATCGCGCTCTTGATTCGCCGCACCACCGACTGCGGCAGCAGATCCGCGGTGGCGGCCCGCAGCAGGCTCTTCTCGCGCCCGTCGAAAGTCTTGTAGGCCCATGGGGTGCCGAACACGTACTCAACGAGGCGGTGGTCGCAGAAAGGGACCCGCACCTCGAGACCTGAAGCCATGCTCATCCGGTCCTTGCGGTCGAGCAGCTTCGGCAGGTTACGCGTGAGAAAGAGGTAGCAGACCTCGCGCATGCGACGCTCGTGCGGATCGGCCGAAGCCGGCCCGGTCAGGGCGGGTACTTCCGCAAGTGCCTTGCGGTACTGCTCGTCGAGGTAGCCGGGTAGGTCGAGTTTCTCTACGAGGCCGGGTTCTAGGGACCGGCGCACGATATCGTCACTGTCTTCGGTCCAAGGGAACGTGTCGACCTGAACTTGCGCGGGATCGTGGAATGACGAGTAGCCGCCGAAAAGCTCGTCGGCCGCCTCCCCAGATAGGGCCACCGTACAGTGTTGCCGTGCTATCAACGCTGCCCGTGGTCAACGGCAGGTCGCGGGCGTGGAGGGTGGCGGCCCGCACGTTCGGGTCCATGAGTTCGTCCGCAGACAACGTGATGTCCGTGTGGTCGGTACCAACGAACTTCGCGACATTCTGCACGTACGGCCCGTCCGGTGTGGGGCGGTCCGGGCCGGGGGTAAAGTTGTCGGTGTAGCCGTCGAAGTCGAGGGCGAAGGACCGGATCCGTTCGTCGCTGAAGCGCGCGGCCAGTGCGGTCATGGCCGAGGAATCAAGCCCGCCCGACAAGAGTGTGCACAGCGGCACGTCAGCGATGAGCTGCCGCTGGATCGTGTCCTCGAGCAACTCGCGGACGCGCCGAACGGTGGTAGGCACGTCGTCGGTGTGCCCGCTGTCGGTGAGCTGCCAGTAGCTCATCTGCTTTATGCCGTCGCGGGTCACGTGGACGATGTGGCCGGGCCGTACCTCACGCATGCCGCGGAACACGGTGCTGAACGGGTCAGCAATGGAGCACAGGGTGCGACGAAGCCCATCGGCGTCCATGGCCGGTTCCGCGAGACTATTGGCGAGGATCGCCTTTGGCTCGGAGCCGAATAACACTCCGTGCTCGGTGGGGTAGTAGTAAAGCGGCTTGATGCCGAGCCGGTCGCGTATGAGAAGCAGTTCGCGCTCGGCGGTGTTCCACAGTGCGTAGGCGAACATCCCGTTGAGTTCGCTCACCGCGATGCAGGGGTCGTCGCGGCCCCACTCCCGGTGGGCGTGCAGCACCACCTCGGTGTCACTGCTCGTGTCGAACCGACGGCCCAGGGCGACGAGCCGTTGACGCAGCTCGCGGTAGTTGTAAGTCTCGCCCGTGTAGACGAGCACCAACGCTGGTCGGCCGTCCTCCTGGAGCGTCATCGGCTGGCGACCGCCCTGGCTATCAATGATCGCCAGGCGGCGGTGTCCCAGTGCCGCAGGCCCGTCGATCCAGGTCCCCTCGTCGTCCGGACCACGATAGGCCATGGTGGCCGTCATGTCAGCAAGCTCCCTTCGCGCGTCGGGACCTCCTAGGTCACGATCGAAATCAATCCATCCACAGATGCCGCACATATTTTGACTCCTTGCCTGATGGTAACTGTCGCCCAACTTCGGGCATCCGGGACACTGCACCCCGCGACCACGTGACATCCGTTTTCCCCGCCTCATCGGCTCAACTCGGGTAACCTCGATCGATCGTGACGGTTCATTCCCGCAGGCTGACCCCTTAGCAACCTGCCACGCAGCGCGCACCTCCCTGTTCTAGTAGTCTTATTGCGTCACAAAGGCGGGTCTGACGACGGCGCCTCCCTACGGGGACTTCGTAGAGCCGCCTCCTTGCCGGCGGCGATCCGCACCATTTCGGCCGAGATGGCAGCCGATTTTGTCTTATGGGCGTGCTCGCGCGGAGATCATGAGACAAGGGAATTCGACTGGCGTTGGTGCACGGATCGTTTATTGGTCTGGGTTTAGGGAAGCGGCAACCGCAGT
>NZ_RZTF01000624.1:463-2337 GCF_004023175.1 Mesorhizobium sp. M7A.F.Ca.MR.362.00.0.0 | reverse complement strand
GGCGGAAGCGGATGGCTCGGCGGCGCAGAACCGGCTCTCGGCGGCACTGTCGGCGGCAGCCGTTCCCCATGATCACTCTGATTCCTGCGAAGCGCTTTTGGCTACGGCCCAATCGGCCGTTGATCTGGAAGTTGAACACAAGAATCTGAGGGAGCAGCTTGAACGCTGCGAAAGGGAGGAGGCTTCCCGCCGCTCAGCCCTTGAAACGGCATCCGCCGACGAGGCGCGATGGGACGCGTCATGGGCTCAGGTTTGCAGGAGCTGCTGGCTCGGGGCGGGCGGCACTATCCCCAGCCTCATGACCGTCAAGGAGGTCATGGACCGACTAGCCGAGCTCGGCCCGGCTGCTCAACGGCAAGCCGGATTGGCAGATCGCATCGCCAAGATGGAGGACGATCAGGCGGCCTTTTCGCGCGAGCTTGCCGTCATGGCCGCAGAACTCGGATTGGAGCGACCAGCAGAGAGTGCCCTGAGCCTCTGGGCGCTGATGTCCGCCAGAGTGGAAGAGGCCCGATCGAAAAAGGCGGAAAAGGAATCCATGCAGCTTGCTCTCAAGGATCAGAGCCTCAAAAGCCGGGACCTGGAGGCTGAAATCGAGATTTGCGAGCGACGCAAATCTGAAATGACGCAGCTGTTCGGAGTAACTTCCTTGCAGGAGGTTGAGAAAAAGCTGCGCATGATCGAGCAAAGGATCGACTTGCGCCGGCGTTGTCATATCATCGAACGCGAAATCCGCGAGGCGCTGCCAATTCAGGACATGGCCGATGTCGAACAGATGCTTGACGCCGCGGATCGGCATGCGCTGGAGGCCGAGCAGGTAGAACTCAGAGCCCGGTTTGAGGATCAGGATCGGCGCGTACGAGAGTTGTTTACGGCATACAGCAAAGCGTCCGACGAGGTGGATGCTGTCGACGGCGACAATGCCGTGGCTGCTCTTGAGGAGCAACGGCGCACGGTCCTCCTGGAAATCGAGGATAAAGCGTTCAGCTACTTCCGCCTCAGGGCCGGCATCGTAGCGGCCGAGCAAGCCTTGCGCCTCTATCGCGACAAGCATCGCAGTTCGATGATGCTTCGCGCCTCGGCGGCTTTTCAGGTGATCAGCCGCGGCGCCTATCGCGGTCTGGCGACCCAGCCTGACAAGGACACCGAAGTCCTTATTGGCATCGGGGCTGATGGGAGTTCCAAGCTGGCGCAGGAAATGTCAAAGGGAACGCGCTTTCAACTCTATCTCGCGCTCCGGGTTGCCGGCTACCACGAGTTCGCCCAATCTCGAACCTCGGTTCCCTTTATCGCCGACGACATCATGGAGACGTTCGACGACTTTCGGGCGGAGGAAGCTTTCCGGCTCTTCGCCGATATGGCGAAAGTGGGTCAGGTAATTTATCTGACGCATCACCAGCATCTTTGCGACATCGCCCGGCGGGTTTGTCCTAATGCGCGCATACACGAGTTGGCCGCGCCACTCGTCCAGGAACGCCGAGCTGCGTGAGACGTCGATCCCGAGATGGTGCAAGCCGGGGGCCCTCCGTGACCGCCCGTGACCAATTCAAAGATTATTCGCCGATCAGCGCCGAAGCGCCAAGCCGTTTACAGGCACTTTGAGAATGTCACGTGCCTGGCATGTTGGGTACGAGCGGTTACGCTTTGTCAGAATTTAGAATAAAGCACCGGCTTCGGCCCGCTTCCCGGCACGAAGCAGCCTCTAGCTTCGGCTCGAGGAGATTTGCATGGCTTGGGGGTCCTCTCAGCGAAGGACATGGTCCCGGGCGATGACGCTGCACCTCTCCGACTCTCAGTTTTTAAGGATTGGCAAAATTGCGTTGCGGATTTGTGGCCGCCTGATACTGGTCCGCCTCTCTTATCGGAACCAGCTC
>NZ_RZTF01000624.1:0-453 GCF_004023175.1 Mesorhizobium sp. M7A.F.Ca.MR.362.00.0.0 | reverse complement strand
GCAGCAATCTCGAGCCGATCCTGGACGGGCTTGCACTGCTGACGAAGATCCCGCACGCACGCCGGCTCGAAGTCGCGCAGAATCGCAAGAGCGATCCCGCCAGTAAGGAAGTCGACGTCATCGTCTACGGCGAATTCGGCACCGATGCCGAGCTCGCTGCCTATAAGGCGCATCCGCTATATCAGGAGGCTATCAAGCGAGTGCGGCCGCTGCGCGAATTGCGGTTTGCGGCCGACTATGAGATCGCTGCGGCAAGGACGTCGCTGGGCGAGAACGCGCGCCAGTAAGCACGACGCGCTTGTTGCCGGGGAAGCGGATGCTGCACAAGCCGGATCATGATAGCGGGAAACACGGCTGGCGGAAGCGTCCAGAGTGAGAGCACCTTGGATCGCTTGGAGATTGCCAGCTGACGATTTTCCAGTGCGCCGGTCCTGCTCGACCTCATAGCTGACC
>NZ_RZTF01000623.1:0-2339 GCF_004023175.1 Mesorhizobium sp. M7A.F.Ca.MR.362.00.0.0 | reverse complement strand
CTCCCCGTCACTATACGGGGAGAAGGTGCCGGTAGGCGGATGAGGGGCAGCGCTGTGCTTGCCCATTGTCACTCAATATCCCATCACCCCGCCCAGTCGCACAGTCGCGGCCATCAATTCCTCATCCGAAAAGCCGGAAAAACCCAGCACCAGACCTTGCCGGGGCGCCCCGCCGATGAACATGGAGGACAAGGCCCTGGCGCCGACACCTGCCGCCTTCGCCGCCTCGACGATCGCTGTGTCCGGCCCGGCATCCTTCAGCGTCGCCATCAAGTGCAGCCCCTGTTCGGGGACGGTCACATCGAGGGCATCGCCGCAATGCATATCGAGGCCGGCGACCAGCATGTCGCGCGCGGCTTGCACCCGGCGGCGCACGCGCCTGAGATGCGCGGCGAAATGGCCCTCGTTCAACAGGTCGGTCAGCGCGCCTTCGGCCAGCGTCGAGGGGAAGCGGTCGGAGCGCGCCCTGACCGCCATCACGGCATCGAGCAGCGCTTCGGGCACCACGACATAGCCGATGCGCAGGCCGGGGAAGAGGATTTTCGAGAAGGTGCCGAGATAGGCGACACGGTCTGAACCGTCCATGCCCTGCAGCGAGGTCAGCGGCGGGCCGGCATAGCGGAACTCGCTGTCGTAGTCGTCCTCGATGATCCAGGCATCGTTGCGCCGAGCCCAGTCGAGCAAAGCGAGACGGCGGCGCATCGTCATCGTCACGCCGAGCGGATATTGATGCGAGGGCGTGACATAGGCCGCGCGCGCCTTGGAGCACAGGCTTTCGCCGATCTCGGGATCGAGCCCTTCCGCGTCGACCGGTACCCCAAAAACCCTGGCGCCGCTGCCGGCCAGCACGGCCTGTGCCATGGGATAGCAGGGGTTTTCGATCCAGACGGCATCGCCGGGGCTGAGCGCGGCGCGCACCAGAAGATCCAGCCCCTGCTGCGTGCCCGAAGTCAGCACGATCTGGCCGGCATCGCAGCGCACGCCGCGTGCGGTCCTGAGATAGGTGGCAATTGCCGTGCGCAGCGGCAGGCCGCCGCGCGGATCGCCATAGCGGAAATGCTCCGGCCCGGGGCGAGCGAGGTGGCGCGACAGAAGGATGCGAAACAAATCAAGCGTGCGCGGATCGGACACCGCCACGCCAAGGCCGCAAGGCAGCGAGGTGGCGGCATCGATCTCGGGTGGCCGTGGCTTGACCAGTGTTGTCGGCAGATGCGGCACGTCAGGCGCGACGAAGGTTCCGGCACCGATCCTGGCGACGGCGAAGCCTTCCGAGACCAGCATTTCAAAACAGGCAACCGCCGCCGAACGCGATAGGCCGAAGCGCTGTGCGAGATCCCGGGTGGTCGGCAATTTGGCCCCGGCGGCCAGCGCGCCGGTCTCGATCAGCCGCCTGAGCGCCGCATAAAGCTCGCGGCTGCGCGGGCCGTCGCCCGGGAGGACCGGGATCAGCGCCGACCAATCCGGCAAATTGGTCTGTTTTTTCTTCATCGGATTGGTTCTTTTATCAACCAATGTCATGGCGCATGGTTGGCAGACAACAACCAAGGATGCAAGCCGTGAACGACACGCCAGCCAGCTTTCCGACCACCAGCCGCAACCGCGTCAAGCGCCTGCACGAGCGCGGCAGCTACGACCATGCGGCAGTCTTCTCGGTGCTGGATGCCGGGCTGCTGTGCCATGTCGCCTATACGTTCGACGGCCAGCCCTATTGCACGCCGACCATCCACTGGCGCGAGGATGACATGCTCTACTGGCACGGCTCGTCGGCCAGCCGCATGCTGCGCAATCTGCGCGGCGGCACGCCGGCGTGTCTGACGGTGTCGCATCTCGACGGGCTGGTGCTGGCGCGCTCGGGCTTCAACCATTCCGCCAATTACCGCTCGGCAATGTGTTTCGGCACAGCGCGGATCATCGACGAGCCTGATGAGAAACTGAAGGCGCTGGCCGGAGTCATCGACCGCTTCTACCCCGGCCGGAGCGAGACCCTGCGGCCGATCTCGGTGCAGGAGGCCAAGGCGACGACGGTGATCGGCATGCGCATCGAAGAGGCATCAGCCAAAGTGCGCGCCAAGGGCGTCGGCGACGACGAGGAGGATTACGGGCATCCGGTGTGGGCCGGCGTCATCCCGGTGCGGATGGTGGTCGGCGCCGCCGAGCCGTGTCCGAGGCTGCTGCCTGGTATCGAGCGGCCGCAGAATCTGGCTGGATATGCCGAGGGCGAAAGGCTGGATCGGGCGCTGACGCAGGCGCAACTGACGTATGAGGGCGAGCTGTAGTCAGCAAAGTTAGCGCCGCCCCTCATTGTCCTGCCGGACATTTCTCCCCGTATAGTGACGGGG
>NZ_RZTF01000622.1:0-2340 GCF_004023175.1 Mesorhizobium sp. M7A.F.Ca.MR.362.00.0.0 | reverse complement strand
CGTTCCACCTCATCAGCTTCGGGCCGATTAGGCCTATGGAGCAGCCAGGCGACAGGTGATGCCGGACGTTGAGCATCGGTCGCATAAGGGATTGAACAACCGGGCGGAGAATGCACATGTGCCGCTGCGAAAACGGGAGCGTATGATGCAAGGCTTCCGATCACCAGGAGCACTGCAACGCTTCGTTTCGATCTTCTCGGCTCTGCGCAATCTCTTCGTCCCGCCTCGCTCAAAACGCGGCGCTCTCGCGACACAAATTCACCGCCTGCAGGCCATGGCGGAATGGAAAGCCGTGGCCATGGTCAGCTGACATCAGCGGCCGCAGGTCTCAACGCGTGTATATGCAGACAACGTGACATCGCCGTCGTACCAGATCGACAGCAGCATCGCCTCAAACAGCGCAAGTGGCGGCCAGGCGGGCTCGCCTTGGCTGCGCAGGACTGTTAGGCCTCGATGCAGAGTCGAAATCGCCCCGAACACCGTCATGGCTGTTCTCGGTTTCAGTTTGAACTTGGTCGGGAGGAGCCAATACTGTGTTCAGCATCGGAGCCCTGATGAGCAACATTCTGACGACGACACCGCGAACCTCGGACACGTGCTCCCCGACATCGCAGAAGGCTTTCGAATCCTCGCTTTCCACGGCTAAGGGAAAGAGCCGGCAGTCGGCGGACAGCTCGTCCGCGACAGCGGCTTCCCCGCAGTCTCCGCCGCATTCGGGTGAGGCGGCGAAGCCGAGATCGGCGGGCGAGCGGGCGAGCCTTCACGGCCGCGACTCTAAGGAGGGGTCCAGCGGCGCTGGACAACATTCGGGCGACGCCAACACGGACATGCCGGGTCGGACCCAGCTTTCGGTCGGGCACGGCGGGACCGACGTCCCTTCCGGCTCCGCGCTTCAGCTCGGTGTATCGAAGACGGACGATCGGGCGCTTCCCGGTCACCACGATCGCTCCACCGCGCTGGCCGTGACGCCCCAGGGCGCCGAGGCGGCCGGGGTCGACGGCGCGAAATGGGGTCGCAATCACATGCCCCCGCCGAACTGGCCGGGGTGGCACAAGGGGCATGACTCCGCGGCGCCCCACCCCCGCGGCCATGCCCGGGCGTTTCAATACCCACCGTCCATGAGGCCGCATCCGCAGCCGGGCATGAAGGGTCCGGTGGGGCCTGGCCGACCGAACCCGAGGGACCCCTTCGGGCGCGGGCCGATCGCGCCTCTTCCATTGACGACGAACGGCCCTCTGCCACCGCTCTCGGCGCTTTCCCCTAAATGGGACGGGCTCATGAAAGAGGTCGACGGACTTCAGAACGAGGTCCTGCTTGAGCAGATCGGTCGGATCGACAACCACTTCGAGTCTAATCCCGATTGCTTGTGGAGCAAGGGCGTCAATCTGACGCCGGCACAAAAGGTTCGTTACCTCTACGATCTCCAGTCGAGCCTCGGACGCTATGTCGGGCTCAAGGAAGAGGTCGCGCAGAAGAGTCCGAAGGCGGTCTTCACGAACGACAAGGAGACCTTACGATCGTTCCATATGCGGATCGATCGGTTACAGAACGACCCTGCCATTCAAAGCTGGATGCGAAACACCTTCGCTCCGGCCATGGCGCAGAAGATCTACGACACGCCCCCGATCCGGCAGATGCTTCTCGAAACCATGAAGTCCGATGTCGTGGACGGAGGCATTCTTAAGACCGCGACGGCGCATGGCGTCAAGGCAGGCGACGCCGTTCGGCTGCATATGCGCGAGTACGGGCTGCTGCAGAGCATGATGACGCCTGCGGATCTGAAGTATTATTCGCAAGGAGCCGCCGACGCGCTGGGACATTTCATCGATGGCTTCATGTCGCCGAACCATATCGATCGGCTGACCGCGACCCAGATGCAGGCGCATTATGGGATGGACTACAATAAGGGGCTCGGCTCGCTGGACATGACGGCCGATCCGGGCATTCGCTCGCTGGCCCAGGACACGCATCAAAGCGACGCCAAAGTTCGTGCGGATCTCGGCGCGCTCGTCAACGCGACTCTCGGATACGTCCGCAAGGGCCTCAAATACAGCGAAGCCCTCGACAAGGCGAAGATCTCGTCGGTCGAATGCTAACAAGTGCCGGCAGGGATTCGGGACGCCTACAGTAAGGGTCTTTTCCACCTTGCCAACATGGTGACGAGCGGCGGAGCCGTCGCGCTGAAGGTGCTTGCCGGGAAACCAGTATCCGACTTCGATCGGGCGGCATTGGCGTTCCAATGCATGGTTGTCGCGGGGCTGGGCTTCGATAGCGCCAGTAAGATGGGACCGGCCTATGCTGGGCTACCAAAGGATACAGGCCGTTTTAGCGGCGCCAATC
>NZ_RZTF01000621.1:0-2355 GCF_004023175.1 Mesorhizobium sp. M7A.F.Ca.MR.362.00.0.0 | reverse complement strand
GTGTGAGACAAATCTATATCTAGCGCAGTTCGCGTTCATGAAGCTTCTCCCTGCAAAGTACATCATCGAGCAAGCGGTGGCTCGAGGGACTTTGACGCACGGCATGAAAGTTCTCGAGACGTCGAGCGGAACCTTCGCGCTGGGTCTGGCCGTAGTTTGCCGGGAACGTGGATTCCAGCTAGAAATTTTCACAGACCCGGTGATGGACAAAGGTCTGGAAAACAGGTTGAGCTCCTTGGGAGCCAAAGTCGTCATAATAACTGAAAAAGCAAAGCAGGGTGGCTATCAAAGAAGCCGCCTTGACGCGTTACAAGCCAGGATGAGACAGTTAGGCCACTCCTGTTTCTGGCCCCGGCAATACCAAACACCCGACAACCCCGCAGCCTACAAGCTCTTCGCCGATCATATATCGGAGATGTTGGACGCCGACGTAACGTTGGTCGGTTCTGTGGGGTCAGGCGGTTCTACTTGTGGAACGATAGAGCACCTCCGCCAAAAAGCCCCTGGCGCACGCCTGATTGGAGTGGACACCTTCAATAGCGTCATTTTTGGCCAACAGGACGGCGAACGGAAACTGCGGGGGCTGGGGAACAGTCTTGTCCCCAAGAACGTGAAGCATGAACTGTATGACGAGGTGCATCTCATCTCAGCTCCGCTCGCATTTGCTGCAACTCGAACCCTCCACGAGCGGCACGCCGTTTTCGCCGGTCCGACCTCGGGAGCAAGCTACATCGCGGGGCGCTGGCGCGCTCGACAGTATCCAAAAGAGACCGTGGTCGTCATCTGTCCTGATGAAGGCCACCGCTACGTCGAGGCCGTTTACGACCACGAGTGGCTCAAGCAGAACGGATGTCTACATGAAGGTGTTCTGCTGGACGCGCCGGCAACCGAAAATCACCCTTCGACCGCTCTCCCGCCATGGAACCGGTATCTTTGGAAGCGGAGAAGCCGGGAAGCTGTCCTGAGCCTTTTGGAGCAAGTTTGATGAACCGAGGTAGCTTCCTTTTCGTGGAGAGCAACACGACGGGCACTGGCGAACTGTTGATGAAGCGGGCCCGAGCCCTGGGTTTTGAGACCTATCTCGTTACGCGCAATCCTGCGCGCTATCCGTTTCTTAAGGACTCGGTCGCTCAAGTGATCGAAGCTGAGACCCGCAGCCCGGATGAACTCGTCGGGGTCGCTACCAAATTAAGTAGGCTGGCAGGTATATACTCGTCGTCGGAGTATTTTGTGGAAGCAGCGTCACGTGTCGCTACGGCGATAGGGCTGCCAGCAGCGAATCCGAAGGCTATAGCCACATGCCGCAACAAATGGAAGCAAGCGGCCGAGTTGCAGCGACAATCAATCACGATCCCTGAAACACGGCTGGCCAGTTCGGTCAGCGATGTCGAGAAGATTCTTGCCCAAGCTACTCTGCCGGTGGTCGTCAAACCGGTGTCAGGAAGCGGTAGTAGCGGCGTGAGGTTGTGCGATAGTGCCGCAGCCGCCATCAAGGCGTTTGAGAGCGCAAGGGGCGCACTGCTCGATCAAGTAGATCTGCCCAGTCCCGACATCCTCATCCAGCAATATGTCGAGGGTAAGGAATACTCTGCAGAGATAATTGCCTACGATGGGACGCTGCATTGTCTTGGAATTCTTGCGAAGCACAAAGGGCCGGCTCCCTGCTTCGTCGAGGTAGGGCATGACTTTCCGGCCCCGCTACCGGAGCCATCTCTACGGGAACTGGCATCTTTTGCCGCAGGTGCGGTGTCGGCTCTGGGTCTGAATTTCGGACCGGCTCATGTGGAGTTCGTGATAGCGGAGTGGGGCCCCGTCATCATCGAGGTCAACCCCAGGCTGGCTGGAGGGATGATTCCAATCATGCTCTCGCACGCCCTGGGAACGTCAATCCTTGACATGGTGATTGGACTCTACGCGGGAGAAGGGTTCACGCCTCCGGGCGCGAGCGCAAGGGCGGGAGCCATCCGCTTCCGACTTGCTCAGACATCCGGAAAGGTCAAACGCTTGGGCTTTTCTGGAAACCCAGAGCCCACAGTGCCTGAAGCAGGTCTTCTGAAATCTGAGGGGCAGGAAGTTCAAATAAATGGCGACTTCAGAGACCGGGTAGCCTACGCCATAGGCGTAGCTGATGAACTCAATGCCGCCGCCGCGGGCGCTGAACGGATGATCGATACCCTTGTGATCGATACCGAGGCGGCCGTAGCCGAATCGGACAACGAGCGAGTCGCTGGGTCAAGCGAGGGCAGGTGGCACCTACATCCTGAAGCGATGAAGTTGCTCGCCCCGCCTATAGAAATCTCGCGCGATGGCCGCCTTCTGCAGCACCAGGCGGCCATAGACGAAGCACATCTGGTG
>NZ_RZTF01000061.1:0-23105 GCF_004023175.1 Mesorhizobium sp. M7A.F.Ca.MR.362.00.0.0 | reverse complement strand
GCCGGAGCCGGGGCGGCAGGTGCGGCACCCTCAGCCGGCTTTGCCGGAGCGGCTGCATCGGCGGGCGCGCCTGCATCGGCGGCGGCACCCGGCGCCGGCAGCGGCTTGGGATTGTCGGACAGCGTGCGCAGATAGGCGATGACGTTGGCGCGATCCTCGTCCTTGGGCAGGCCGGCGAAGCCCATCGCGGTGCCCTTCACGAGTTTCTTCGGCGAAGTGATGAAGTGGTTGAGGTTGTCGTACGTCCACTTCTCGGCGCCGCCCTTGGAGAATTCCTTCATGCCGGCCGAATAGGCAAAGCCTTCATGCTCGGCAACGGGGCGGTCGATGAGGTCCCACAGGTCCGGGCCGACCTTGTTGGGGCCGCCCTTTTCGCCGGAATGGCAGGCTTGGCACTTCTTGAAGACGGCAGCACCTTGCTCGACATTGGCGGTCGCCAGCAGTTCGGCGATCGGCTTGGCTGCGGCGGCAGGCGCGGCCGGACCGCCTTCGGCGGGCTCGGCGGCCTCGATGGCGAAACCGGGCTTTTCCGGCGCCGGCGAGGCAAACAGCGCGTCCGACACAATGCCGACCGAGAAGACGACGAAAACGGTTCCGAGCAATCCGGCGAGCAGTTTGTTGACTTCGTTGGAATCCATACGCCCCTTGCTCCCTTTTCCGGCGGACAGAACCGTCCACTCCGTCCGTCGGTATCGTGACCCGTCCTGCCAGGGCGGTCAAATCGGGCGGAAACTAGGTCTTTTGCTGCGGCGTTGCAACACCTATAAGGGCGCTTCCAGTGAGACCTTTTGCCACTTTCCCTGTCCTCTTTCGAGACGCCTTGCACCCGAAATGTCCACGCTGATCCTGATCCCGGCCCGCATGGCTTCGACCCGCCTGCCGGGCAAGCCTCTGGCCGACATCGCAGGCGCCCCGATGATCGTCCATGTCGCCCGCCGTGCCGCCGAAGCCGGCCTTGGACGGGTGGTGGTGGCGACCGACACGCAAAGCGTGGCGCAGGCGGTGCGCGCGCACGGTTTCGAGGCCGTGATGACGCGCATGGATCACGAATCCGGCTCCGACCGGATCCACGAGGCGCTGATCGCGCTGGACCCCGGGCGCAAGGTCGAAACCATCGTCAATGTACAAGGCGACCTGCCGACGATCGATCCCCAGATCATCGCCGCGTCGCTCAGGCCTTTCGAGGACAGTGCGGTGGACATCGCCACGCTCGGCGTCGAGATCGTCCGTGACGAGGAAAAGACCAATCCCAATGTCGTCAAGATCGTCGGCTCGCCGCTTTCCGGCACCAGGCTGAGGGCGCTCTATTTCACCCGCGCCACGGCGCCTTGGGGCGAGGGGCCGCTCTACCATCATGTCGGCCTCTACGCCTATCGCCGCGAAGCACTCGAGCGTTTCGTCGCGCTGAAGCCGTCGCCGCTCGAACGGCGCGAGCGGCTGGAACAGTTGCGGGCGCTGGAAGCCGGCATGCGCATCGACGCCGAGATCGTCCAGTCGCTGCCGCTCGGCGTCGACACGCCGGAAGACCTCGAACGCGCCAGACAGATCCTTTCAACCTGAGATATCGGCATGCCTGAAAAGACCAACAGAATATCCTTCCAAGGCGAGCCGGGCGCCAATTCCGACACCGCCAGCCGCAACATGTTCCCTTCGATGGAGCCGTTGCCATGCCCGACTTTCGAGGATGCCCTCAACGCGGTCGAGACCAACAAGGCCGACCTCGCCATGATCCCGATCGAGAACACCATTGCCGGGCGCGTCGCCGATATCCATCATCTCTTGCCGGAATCGAAGCTGCACATCATCGGCGAATATTTCCTGCCGATCCATTTCCAGCTGATGGTGCTGCCGGGCGTCAGGCGCGACGAGATCAAGACGGTGCACAGCCATATCCACGCGCTTGGCCAGTGCCGCAAATACATCCGCAAGAACGGCTGGAAGGCGATCGTCGCCGGCGACACGGCCGGCGCCGCCAAGATGGTCTCCGAGGTCAAGGACCGCACCATGGCGGCGCTGTCGCCCGCACTGGCAGCGACCCTCTACGGGCTCGATATCATCGAGCAAAACGTCGAGGACACCGACTCAAACGTCACCCGCTTTGTCGTCCTGACCAAGAACAAGCAATGGGCCGAGCGCCCGTCGCCTGACGTCAAGATGATGACGACTTTCATCTTCCGCGTCCGCAACGTGCCGGCCGCGCTCTACAAGGCGATGGGCGGCTTCGCCACCAACGGCATCAACATGACCAAGCTGGAGAGCTACCAGCTGGGCGCTTTCACGGCGACGCTGTTCTACGCCGACATCGAGGGCCATCCCGACGACCCGCTGGTCAAGCTGGCGCTGGACGAGCTTCGTTTCTTCTCGCGCGAAGTGCGGATTCTGGGCGTCTATCCGGCCAGTGAGTCGCGTGAGCAGTGGAAGGTGGCGGACTGATCGCTACTGGGCATGATCCTTTCCAAAAACCGGTTCCACTTTTCGGGACCATGCCCTAAATCACCGCGCCCAGCGGCACATAGTCGATCTCCATGAAGGTCTCGACCTCCGGCACCCAGCGGTCGCGCACGAAGGCGACATGGTCGGGATGGTCGTTGTACCTGGTGTAGGCGGCCTGGTCGGCGAACTCCATCGAGAAGCCGAAACGATAGTCGTTCTTGGGGCTGATCTGCCGCAATTGCTCGAAATGCGTGACGCCCCTGATCGCGGTGAGGATTTTCTTGGCGTCGACCAGGAACCGCTTTTCCTCCAGCGAATGCGGCGGATGCTTCAGCGTGAAAACGACGGTGTGACGGATCATGTCCTGCTCCTGCAATGTCTTTGAATAATCGCTGCCATCATTGTGAATCGACCCAGGCGCGGATGAGGTGATGCGCAATGGCGCCTTTCGGCGGCGTGACCAGATTGTCCTTGTGCGTCCTTTCCAGCATCAGGCGCACCTCGTCGCGAAAAAACCAGCGGCAGTCCTCAAGCTCGTTGAGGTCGGCCTGGATATCGTCATTGAGCGGCTCGCCGAAGCAGCCGATCATCAGCGAATAGGGAAACGGCCAGGGCTGGCTGGCGTGGTAGACGACGCGGCCAAGCCTGATGCCGGCCTCTTCCAGCGTCTCGCGACGCACCGCCGCCTCGATCGTCTCGCCCGGCTCGATGAAGCCGGCAAGGGCCGAATACATGCCCGGCGCGAAATGCCGGCCGCGCCCGAGCAGGCACTTCTCCCGCGTCGCCGTCAGCATGATCGCCACCGGGTCGGTGCGCGGAAAATGCTCGGTGCCGCAATTCGGGCAATGGCGCTTGTAGCCGCCGGCCCGCATCTGCGATTCCGTGCCGCATTTGCTGCAGAAGCGATGGCTGGCATGCCAGGCAAGCAGGGCCGCCCCTTGCGCCATCGCGCCGGCCGCCGCTTCGTCGATCAGCCCTTGCATGTAGACCGAGCGGTAGTCGATGGCCTTGACTGTTTCCGGAAGCTGTTCGGGTTCGACGCCGGCGGGCACGGCCAGCACCGGTCCTCGTTCGGAAAAGCCGAGCAGGATGCCTTGCGCCAGGGAAACCTTGAAGGGCTCGCTCTCGGTGGCGCCAAACCAGGGGTCGAGAGCGCCGCCATCGCCGAGCTTCAGATAGAGCCGGCCGCCATGCATCAGAAGCAGCCGCGTCGCCGGGTCGGCCAGCGCCTTGTCGACCGAATCGTCGGCGCGGTTCTCGGACTGCCGGTCGATCGTGTTGCCGGCGAAGCCGACGAACTGGCTCGGCTCGCGCAAAGGCGCGTCAAACAGGCGGAAGCTCATGGGGACTCTGGAATGTTGAGGGATGGACACTGGGAACGCTTATAGCGCCGCCTTGATCGTTTCGGCAAACCGTCGCAGGTCGGAACGTTGATAGGGCTCACGCAGGCCATGTCCCCACACCGGGCCTGGCCAGCCGGGATCGCCTTCCGAACGCGCGATGACATGGATGTGCAGCTGGCGCACGATGTTGCCGAGCGCGCCGGTGTTGATCTTGGTGCAGCCGGTCGCCTTCTTCAGCGCCTGCGCCACCATGTTGGTCTCGAAGGTCAGCATCGCCTGGTCAAGCGGCGTCATGTCATGGATTTCCTCCGCGCCGGGCCGCTGCGGCACCAGCAGCAGCCACGGCCAGCGGCGGTCGTTCATCACCCGCAGTTCGCACAGCCCAAGCCACATCAACTGTTCGCTGTCCGCCTCCAGCCGTGCGTCCAGCGTGAATCCGGCCTCCAGGCCCGGCAGCATCGGCGTTTCCCTTGCTTTTCTTGGTTTGCTCAACACATGAAGGCTAGAGCGGCGGCAAGGGGGCTGCAAGTGAATCATTGCGCCCTCACGGTTTGGTGCGCCGATTCGACATTTAACGATTTCTTCGGCGGACTTGCATTTCGTCGCGCAATTGCCGATATGGAAAGCGGGAGGTTGGTGGTGGACGATCCACTCGCCAACCGGGTCAGGTCCGGAAGGAAGCAGCCCTAACGAGCCCGGAACGGGTCATTGTTCCAGCCTCCCACCTCATCGGCCCCTCTCGCGACATTGACGACGCATTGCAGCGCGGGCGAGACTATGCGCAGGAATCGGCCGCCTTCGGGCGCGGCCATTTGGAGCTTTCGGGCGAATGAGCGAAGCCGGAAATTCGGGACCAAAAAGCCTGGAGATAGGCAAGGCCGCCGCCTATCGCGTGCTGGCACGCAAATACCGTCCTTCGAATTTTTCCGAGCTGGTCGGCCAGGAGCCGATGGTGCGTACCCTCACCAATGCCTTTGCCACCGGCCGCATCGCCCAGGCCTGGATGCTGACCGGCGTGCGCGGCGTCGGCAAGACCACGACGGCGCGCATACTCGCGCGGGCCCTGAACTACAAAACTCCGACGATCGACCAGCCTTCGGTCGACCTCGCCGTCCTCGGCGAACATTGCCAGGCGATCATGGAAGGCCGCCATGTCGACGTCATCGAGATGGACGCCGCCTCGCACACCGGCATCGACGACATCAGGGATATCATCGAGCGCGTGCGTTATGCGCCGGTCTCGGCCCGCTACAAGGTCTACATCATCGACGAAGTGCACATGCTGTCGACGCAGGCCTTCAACGGCCTGCTGAAGACGCTGGAAGAGCCGCCGCCGCACGTCAAATTCATCTTCGCCACCACCGAAATCCGCAAGGTCCCGATCACCGTCCTGTCGCGCTGCCAGCGCTTCGACCTGAGGCGCATCGACGCCGGCGCTCTGGTCGCGCATCTGTCTTCGATCTCGGCCCAGGAAGGCATTTCGGTCGACGACGACGCGCTGGCGATGATCGCGCGCGCCGCCGAGGGCTCGGCCCGTGATTCGCTCTCCATCCTCGACCAGGCGATTGCCCATGGCGCCGGCACTGTCGGTGCCGCGGCTGTGCGGGCGATGCTGGGACTTGCCGACCGCGCCCGCATCGTCGACCTGTTCGAACATGTGATGAAGGGCGATGTGGCGGCAGCCCTTGGCGAATTCCGCGCGCAATACGATACCGGCGCCGATCCGGCAGCCGTGCTGACCGATCTTGCCGAATTCAACCATCTCGTCACCCGGCTGCGTTTCGTGCCGACGGCCATCGAGGATGCCTCGCTATCCGAGGACGAGCGGCAGCGCGGTGCCGATTTCGCCAGGACGCTGTCGGTCAGGGTGCTGTCGCGGACATGGCAGATGCTGCTCAAGGGCATTCCCGAAGTGCAGTCCTCCAACCGGCCGGTCAGTGCCGCCGAAATGGTGCTGATCCGGCTGGCGCACGCCGCCGACCTGCCGACGCTGGACGAGGCGCTGAGATCGCTCGAGGGCGCTGCGCCTATGCAAAATGGCGCGCCGCGCCCGAACGGGGCGCCTGCAGGGGGAGGCAATGGCGCCAGCGCGGTGGCGCAGACGCGCATGCCCGCCGGTCCGGGCGGCGCGCAGACCATGCGGCTGGTCGAAGCCTCGCCTGCTCCAGTTGCCTATGTCGCTCCGCCGGGGCCGGTCATGGAGACGCAATCGGCGCCGCTGAAATCGCTGGCCGACATCATTGCCCTGGCCGATGCGCAGCGCGACATCGCCTTCAAGGTGCTGGTCAAGAGCTGCATCCGGTTTGTGCGCATCGAGCCTGGCCGCATCGACGTCGGCCTGACCAGCGATGCGCCCAAGATGCTGCTCAACGACCTGACGACGAAGCTTCGCGCCTGGACCGGCCGCAACTGGCTGGTCTCGCTGTCGAAGGAAGAGGGCGGCCAGACGCTCGCCGAAATGGAATCGGCCAAACGCGAGACGGCTTTTCTCGATGCCAAGAGCGACCCGACCGTGGCCGCCATCCTGGCGCGCTTTCCCGGCGCCAAGATCATCGACGTGCGCATTCCAGACGCGCCGGAAGTCGAAACGACCGAGGCCGAAGTGCCGGTCGAGCCGCCGGCTGACGACGATGAACCCTGATCCAGCCACGAATCCGCAAAGGACCCGACCATGAAAGATCTTCTCGGCCTGATGGGCAAGGCGAAGGAAATGCAGGCCAAGTTCCAGGCCATGCAGGACGAGATCGCCACGCTGGAAGCGTCCGGCCAGGCCGGCGGCGGCCTGGTCAATGTGACGCTGACCGGAAAATTCGAGATGAAGTCGTTGAAGATCGATCCGTCTCTGTTCAAGGAAGACGATGTCGAGATCCTGGAAGACCTGGTGCTGGCCGCTCATAACGACGCCAAGACCAAGGTCGAGCAGATCATGCAGGAAAAGACCAAGGCGCTGACAGCAGGCCTGCCGATCCCGCCGGGAATGAAACTGCCTTTCTAGCATTCGGCGCGCCTGATCGACATGACCGAAGAGCCCTCCGAAAGACTGATCGAGCAGCGTATCCGCAACAGGATCTACGAGATCCTGGAAATCCTGGCCGATTGTGACGACGGCGTCGATCTCGTCGGCATCAAGGGCTATTTCTATCTGTTCGAGGATTTCGTCCATCGCCAATCGATCGAAGCCGGCACATCGGCGCTTTCAAAGGACGAGCGCGCGATCGTGCTTGAGATCGCCGAATTCCTGGAGGCGGCAAGCGAGACGAATCCGGACTTCACCAAGGCCGAGTTCATAGACAGCGACTGGCCGGGAAAGATCGCGCCGACGGCCAGGGAGGCGCGGACGCTGTTCCTCCGGCGCGGCCTGTTTTCGGAGAAGGTCGAGGAACTTGAGCCTGGCCAGCCGGCGGTGATTGCGGCCGGGCGATAGACCGGTTCCAGAAAAATGACAGCGTTTGCCCGGGAAAAGCGCGTAGTGCTTTCCCTTGGGGCAATTGCGGCGAAACAAAGAGAGAAGGGTCATCGCTTTTGTGAAATGATGGCTCGATCTATCTGGAAAGCCACGAAATTGTGCCAATTTGGCAACAGTGCGTTGTTAATAACGTTTTGGCCATCATTTTGCCCGAAAGTGTCTCATTCTTGCCGCAGCCTGGGGGCGGGCACGAAGTGAGAGGGTTACCTGTTGATTTCCACGCGATGGAAGACGCCGCTGTTGCTCGGCGCCGTCATTTCACCCCTGTTTTTGGCTGCCTGCAGCCAGACCACTTCACACGGCATGTCCGTCGCCAGCCTGACCGACGCCATCACGCCGGGTTTCCTGAGCTCCCGGGCCTACAGCCACACGCCGAAGGACAAGGAATGCCTGGAACGGGCGATGTTCTTTGAATCCAACCGCTCGAGCCGCGACGGCATGATCGCGGTCGGCACGGTGGTGATGAACCGGCTGCGCTCCGGCAACCATGGCAGCACCATCTGCGAAGTGGTGGGCGAGCGCGGGCAGTTTGCCCCCGGCGTCATGACAAGGCCGATGAATTCGCGCGCAATGCCCGATGTCGAGGAAGCCGCCGACGCGGTGCTGAAGGGCGAGCGCAAGTCCAAGCTCAAGAACACCATGTTTTTCCACACCGCCGGCCTGCGCTTCCCCTACAAGAACATGCATTACACCATGGTTGCCGGCGGCAATGCCTTCTATGAGAAGCGCGGCCGCAACTGGCAGCCGCTGCCGGATGAGCCGCAGGTCGCCATTGCCTCGGCGGCGCCGCAGAAGTCAGCCGAACCGGTAACGCTGGTCGCGTCCGCCGAGCCGGTGCGTCCGGCCAAGCCGGCCACCGTCCGGTCCGTCCCTGCCCAGCAGACCTATGTGACAGCGGCCGCCGCGCCGGCCGCGAAATCCGCGCGTGTCTCGGCGGAGCCGACGGTGGTGGCGATGCAGGAGCCGATGGAGGAACCGGATGCCGCCCGTTTTGGCGGAACCTTGAACGCAAGGACAAGGGTCATCTCCTCGGTCGAGGACGCCCCGCAAGAGGCGTCGATGGGATTCCAGTCGACACCTGAGAACACCGATGCCGTCGGCGCGATGATTGTCAGCCAGGGCCGGCCGCTCGAAGCCAACTGATCTGCGTTCTATGGTCTGTCCAATGGTCCGCCAAGCCGATATGGCGGGTTCATGCGGATGCGGGATGTTCCAAAGCGCTCTGAAAAATCCTGGAGCGGTTCACCGTTTCGCGGAAACGGTGAACCGCTCCAGCTTTTCGTTTTGACGCAATTCCCAAGGGAAGCGCTTCGCGCTTTTCCCGGGAAAACCGCTTCGCACTTTTCCTGGAATTGCTCTAAATCAAAGCGATGTCGAAGCGAATCGCCGGTCCCGAGATCGAACGCCTGATCCAACTCCTGGCCAAGGTGCCGGGGCTGGGACCCCGTTCGGCCAGGCGTGCCGCCCTTCATCTGATCAAGAAGAAGGAGCAGCTTTTGTCGCCGCTTGCCGCCGCCATGGCCGAGGCGGCCGACAAAGTGCGCATCTGCTCGACCTGCGGCAATGTCGACACATCGGACCCTTGCATGATCTGCACCGATCCGCGCCGTGATGCCGGCACCATCATCGTCGTCGAGGACGTCTCCGACCTGTGGGCGCTGGAGCGCGCGGCGGCGATGAATGTGCGCTACCACGTTCTCGGCGGCACATTGTCGCCGCTCGACGGCATCGGCCCCGACCAGCTCAACATGCGCTCGCTGGTCGACCGCGTTGCCGGTGGCGAGGTCAAGGAGATCATCCTCGCCGTCAATGCGACGGTGGAGGGCCAGACGACCGCGCATTACCTCACCGATCAGCTGTCCGGCTTCGACATCAAGGTGACACGGCTCGCGCATGGCGTGCCGGTCGGCGGCGAACTCGACTATCTCGACGAGGGCACGCTGGCCGCGGCGCTACGCTCGCGGACGGCGTTTTGACGCAATTGGCGGGGATGCTTGCTTAGATGACTGCCACGGAACGCAACCTTCGCAATCTCATCTCTGCACTTCTTCTGGCCGCGCTAGCCAGTCTCTTCCTTTCCACCCCCGCCTCCGCCGCAAAGATCGACGACCAGTTCCGCGCCTGGCTGCAGAACGACCTCTGGCCGCAGGCCAAGTCACAAGGCATTTCCAAAACCACCTTTGATGCCGCCTTCGACGGCATCAAGCCCAATCTGAAGCTGCCCGACCTGGTCAAGCCCGGCGAGAAGGCGACCACGCCGCGGAAACAGCACCAGGCCTATTTCGCCGAGAAGACGGTTCGCGCGGTGACGGCGGGCGGGCGGGCGCGCGAAGCCACCAATGCCAGGACACTTGCCGCCATCGAAAGGCGCTATGGTGTGCCGGGCGAAGTGCTGCTGGCGATCTGGGGCCGCGAGACCGGATTCGGCGCGGCGAAGATACCCTACGACGCCTTCGAGGTGCTGGGCACCAAGGCGTTCATGTCGACCAGAAAGGACTTCTTCCGCACTGAACTGCTTGCGGCACTCGAGATCGTCGAGCGTGGTCTGGCTCCTGTCGGCGCGATGAAATCGTCCTGGGCCGGCGCGCTCGGCCAGCCGCAATTCATGCCGACCTCGTTCCTGAAACATGCCGTCGATTTCGACGGCGACGGCCGCGTCGACATCTGGAAGTCGACGCCGGACGTGCTGGCCTCGATCGCCAATTATCTCGTCCACTATGGCTGGGTAAAGGGCCGTGGCTGGGGTTTCGAGGTGACGGTGCCGGAAAGCGTTTCCTGTTCGCTGGAAGGCCCGGACCAGGGCAAGAAAATCTCGCAATGGGCTGATATGGGCATCAAGCGCGTCGGCGGAAAACCGTTTCCGGCGAGTGAGTTGAAGGCCGAAGGCTTCCTGCTGATGCCGGCAGGGCGCAGCGGCCCGGCCTTTGTCGCCACGCCCAATTTCTACGTGCTGAAGCAATATAACACCAGCGACCTCTACGCGCTGTTCATCGGCCACGGCGCCGATCGCATCGCCCATGGTGACGCGAATTTTGCCGGCAGCTGGGGCGCGGTTGGCGGGCTCCACCGTTCGGACATCGCGGCCCTGCAGCGGGCGCTGGAAGCCAAGGGCTATGATGTCGGCAGCGCCGATGGCCTGCCCGGCTTCAAGACCCGCCGTTCGATCGGCACATGGCAAGCCAAGAACGGCCGCGCCGCCACCTGCTTTCCTGACGCCGACCTGGTCGCGGCGCTGAAGTAGCCGCGACATTCGCCAGATTTTCCCCGATCGGCAGCCTCGACTGGCTGGCCTGTGCGTCGGCATCCCACCGGCCTTTCTGGCCCATCGAGCCATCGTATAAATGCTCGTTGCCCGCCACGAGGCCGCCGGATATGGTGTTGACCAAGTGGACAAAAACCGCAACGGTGAGAGATCAGTGGAGCCTTCTCCAGGCCCGAAAAGAATTGCACAAGCCTGAGCCGGGAACTCAGGTCAACAAACAACAAAACAGGGAACAATCACGATGATGATGGAAAAGTTTGCTCTACGCTCTCGCTTCCTGCTGGCGGGTGCGGCTATGTCCGCGCTGCTTCTGGCCGGCGCGCCCGCCGGTGCGGTCACGCCCGCCGACACGCTGGTCGAAGGTTTCGCGATCGACGACATCATCTCCATGGATCCGGGCGAGGCGTTCGAGCTGTCGACCGCCGAGGTCACCGGCAACACCTATGATCTGCTTGTCCGTCTCGACCTCAGCGACACCTCCAAGGTCAAGGGCGACCTTGCCGAAAGCTGGACCGTCTCCGATGACGGCCTGACCTACACGTTCAAGCTCAAGCCCGGCCTGAAATTCGCCTCGGGCAATCCGATCACCGCAGCCGATGTCGCCTGGTCGTTCGAGCGCGTTATCAAGCTGGACAAGAGCCCGGCCTTCATCATCGGCCAGTTCGGCATCAGCGGCGACAACGTCGCCGAGAAGGCCAAGGCGGTCGACGACAGCACTTTCCAGTTCACTGTCGACAAGGCCTATGCGCCAAGCTTCGTGCTGAACTGCCTGTCGGCCACGGTTGCGTCGGTCGTCGACGCCAAGCTGGTCAAGGAGCATATCGCGGCCGTGACCCCCAGTGCCGACTACAAATGGGACAATGACTTCGGCAATGCCTGGCTGAAAACCGGCTATGCCGGTTCGGGCGCCTACAAGCTGCGTGAATGGCGCGCCAACGAAGCCGTCGTCATGGAGCGCAACGACAACTACCATGGCGAGAAGGCCAAACTCGCCCGCGTCATCTACCGCAACATGAAGGAAAGCTCGGGCCAGCGTCTGGCGCTGGAGGCCGGCGACATCGACGTTGCCCGCAATCTCGAGCCGAACGACCTCGACGCCATAGCCAAGAACGCCGACCTCACCACCACCAGCGCGCCGAAGGGCACGGTCTATTACATCAGCCTCAACCAGAAGAATGCCAACCTTGCCAAGCCCGAGGTGCGCCAGGCGTTCAAATATCTGGTCGACTATGATGCGCTGAGCTCGACGATCCTCAAGGGCATCGGCGAAATCCACCAGACCTTCCTGCCCAAGGGCGTGCTCGGGGAACTCGACGAGAATCCGTTCAAGCTCGACGTCGCCAAGGCCAAGGAATTGCTGGCCAAGGCCGGCCTGCCCGACGGCTTCAGCGTAACCATGGACGTACGCACCGGCCAGCCGACGACCGGCATGGCGGAATCGATCCAGCAGACGCTTGGCCAGGCGGGCATCAAGCTCGAGATCATCCCGGGCGACGGCAAGCAGACGCTGACCAAATACCGCGCCCGCAACCACGACATCTATATCGGCCAGTGGGGCCAGGATTATTTCGACCCGAATTCCAACGCCCAGACCTTTGCCTCTAACCCGGACAATTCGGATGCGGGCAAGTCCAAGACGCTTGCCTGGCGCAACGCCTGGGACATTCCGGACCTGACCAAGGAGACGGAAGCAGCACTGCTCGAGAAGGACGCCGGTAAACGCGCTGACATGTACAAGGATCTGCAGAAGAAGATCCTCGACACCAGCCCCTTCGTCGTCATCCACCAGCAGTTGGAAGTGGCCGGCCTGCGCAAGAACCTCAAGGGCTTTGCGCTCGGCCCGAGCTTCGACAGCAATTTCGTCGGACCGGTGTCCAAGGAATAATGCTCGCGGACACGCCGCATGAGCGCGGTTGAAAAAGAAATGGCGGCGGGGCGCGGCAGCGCCCGCGCCGTCGCTATCGCATCATCGCTTGGCCGTTTCCTGGTCATTGCGATCACGACCTATCTTGGTCTGCTCGCGGTCACCTTCTTCATCGGCCGCGTCATTCCGATCGACCCGGTGCTGGCGGTGCTCGGCGACCGGGCGCCGGCCAATGTCGTCGAGCGCACGCGCCGCGAGATGGGCCTCGATCTGCCGTTGATCGAGCAATTCTACATCTATGTGAAGAATGCGCTGAACGGCAATTTCGGCGTCTCCGTGCTGACCACCAATCCGGTCATGACCGACATTCGCCGGGCGCTTCCGGCAACGACGGAACTTGCGACGCTCGGAACGCTGATCGGCGCGTTGTTCGGCGTGCCGCTCGGCGTGCTGGCGGCGGTCAAGCGCGGCAGCCTCATCGACCAGATCGTGCGCGTCATCGGCCTGATCGGCTATTCCGTGCCGATCTTCTGGCTGGGGTTGCTGGGGCTGGTGCTGTTTTACGCCAAGCTGCAATGGGTTGCCTTCCCGGCGCGGCTCGACGTCGTCTACGAATACACTTTTACGCCGATCACGGGCTTCTATCTCCTCGACTCCGCGATGCAGGGGCAGTGGGACGTTTTTTACGACGCCTTCCGCCACATCATCCTGCCGGCCTCGCTGCTCGGCTACTTCTCGCTCGCCTATATCAGCCGCATGACGCGTTCGTTCATGCTCAACGAACTGTCCCAGGAATACATCGTCGCGGCGCGCGCCAAGGGCCTGTCGGAAACCCGCATCATCTGGGGCCACGCGCTGCGCAATGCGGCGGTGCCGATGGTGACGGTGATCGCGCTCTCCTATGCCGGGCTGCTCGAAGGCTCGGTGCTCACCGAAACCGTGTTCTCGTGGCCGGGCATCGGCCTTTACATCACCAATTCGCTGCAGAACGCCGACATGAATGCGGTGCTCGGCGGCACCATAGTCATCGGCTCGGTGTTCATCGCCATCAATCTCCTCTCCGACCTGCTGTATCGGGTGCTCGATCCGAGGACGAAGTCCGCATGAGCGCTGACACTATCCAGAGTCGTCGCGACTGGCTGCTCAGCGAGCGGCCGGCCTCGCGCATGCAGGCAAGGCTCGGCCGCGCCTATGTGGCGTGGCGGCGCTTTTCCGCCAACCGGCTGGCCTTTCTCGGCCTGCTCATCATCATTGCCTTGCTGGTCGTCGCCGCCCTTGCCGGCGTGCTGGCGCCCTATTCTCCGACGTTCGGCGACCTGAAGAACGCGCGCCTGCTGGCGCCGAGCGCCGAGCATTGGTTCGGCACCGACGATCTCGGCCGCGATATCCTGTCGCGCATCCTCTACGGCTCGCGCTGGACGCTCTATGTGGTCATCCTGGTGGCCATCATCGCGGCACCGATCGGCCTTCTGGTCGGCACGGTGGCCGGCTATGCCGGCGGCTGGACCGATGCCATCCTGATGCGCATCACCGACATCTTCCTCGCCTTTCCCAAGCTGATCCTGGCGCTGGCCTTTGTCGCAGCACTTGGCCCCGGCATCGAGAATGCGGTGCTGGCCATCGCCATCACCTCATGGCCGCCCTACGCCCGTATCGCGCGGGCAGAGACGCTGACGGTGCGCAATTCCGATTACATCAAGGCGGTGCAACTGATGGGCGCCTCGCCCTTCCGCATCGTGCTGCGCCATATCATGCCGCTTTGCATCTCGTCCCTGATCGTCAGGGTGACGCTCGACATGGCCGGCATCATCCTGACCGCCGCCGGGCTCGGTTTCCTCGGACTCGGCGCGCAGCCGCCGCTGCCCGAATGGGGCACGATGATCGCGTCCGGCCGCCGCTTCGTGCTCGATCAATGGTGGGTGGCCGGTGCGCCGGGCTTCGCCATTCTCATCGTCAGCCTCGGCTTCAACCTGCTCGGCGACGGCCTGCGCGACGCGCTCGATCCTCGCAGTGGTGACCAATGAGCAGAGAAACGAAGACGCTTCTCGACGTCGACGACCTGCGCGTCACCTTCCCGACCCGCACCGGGCTGATCGAGGCGGTGCGCGGCGTCTCCTTTTCGCTCGGTCGCGAACGGCTCGGCATTGTCGGCGAGTCCGGCTCGGGAAAATCGCAGACCGGCCGCGCCATCATGGGCCTGACGCCGCCGCAGGCGCGGATATCGGCCAACAAGCTGGCCTTCGACGGCATCGATCTGCTCAGCGTCTCGCCACGCGAACGCCGGAAGCTGCGCGGCAAACGCATCGCCATGATCCTGCAGGACCCGAAATATTCGCTCGACCCGGTGATGAGCATCGGTCGCCAGATCGTCGAGACGCTGCGCACCCATGAAAAGGTCGGCAAGGCGGAGGCACGCGACCGTGCATTGGCCATGCTGGAGGCGGTGCAGATCCGTGATCCCTCTCGCGTCTTCAATTTGCATCCGCATGAAGTTTCGGGTGGCATGGGCCAGCGCGCCATGATCGCCATGATGCTGATCGCCGGGCCGGAAATGATGATCGCCGACGAGCCGACCTCGGCGCTCGACGTCACCGTGCAGCTTGATGTGCTCGGCATTCTCGACCGGCTGGTCAGTGAGCGCGGCATGGGGCTGATCTTCATCTCGCACGATCTGCGCCTGGTCTCGTCCTTCTGCGACCGCGTCATCGTCATGTATGCCGGCAAGGTGGTCGAGCAGCTCAAGGCGTCAGAACTCGGCCAGGCCCAGCACCCCTACACGCGCGGCCTGCTCAATTGCATGCCCAAGATCGGTGCCGACCGCCACCCGCTGCCGGTGCTCGACCGCAAGCCGGAGTGGGCGGCATGACTTCCGCGATTGCCGTCGACAGGCTGGAAGTGATCTTCGACCGTTTCCGCGCACTGAAGGGCGTCAGCCTCGACGTGCAGCCGGGCGAATCCTTCGGCCTGGTCGGTGAATCCGGCTCCGGCAAATCGACGCTGCTGCGGGCCATCGCCGGCCTTGCACCGGTCGCTTCGGGCGGCATCGCCGTCAACGGCAAGACGCTCGGGCCACGCCGCGACAAGGCCTTCTACCGCGAAGTCCAGATGGTCTTCCAGGATCCCTACGGCTCGCTGCACCCACGCCAGACCGTCGACCGCCTGCTGCAGGAGCCGCTTGCCATCCATGGCTTTGCCGACGGCGAAAAGCGCATCCAGCGGGCGCTCGACGAGGTCGGCCTCGGCAACGGTTTTCGGTTCCGCTATTCGCACCAGCTCTCCGGCGGCCAGCGCCAGCGCGTGGCGATTGCGCGTGCACTCATTCTCGAACCATCGATCCTGCTGCTCGACGAGCCGACCTCGGCGCTCGATGCCTCGGTGCAGGCGGAAGTGCTCAACCTGTTGGAAGAGGTACGCAAGCGGCGCAAGCTGACCTTCCTGATGGTCAGCCACGACCTCGCCATCATCACCCATATGTGCGAGCGGCTGATGGTGATGCAAAGCGGCGAGGCGGTGGAGAATCTGGCGGCGGCAGACCTTGTCGAACGCCGCGTAGCCAAGGATTATACGCGCAATCTGTTGCGGGCCAGCGATGGGTTTGTGAGGGCGTAGCTGAATCTCTACGTCGAGTTCTGTGGCGCCTCCTTCTGGCCTGCCGGCCATCTCCCCCACGGGTGGGGAGATTGGCAGTCATCGCGGCCTTCGCCAATCTCCACCGTTGCAGGTCGAGCGCGGCGCTGAAGCCTCCGATCTCCCCCCTTGTGGGGGAGATGTCCGGCAGGACAGAGGGGGGCGCGAAGGAACGCGGCGCTGCTCGCAGCCTGCCCTCAGGCCGTGCCGCCTTCCGGGATGGTAGCATCATCGGCAGGAGCTGTGTTGTCTTGCTCCTGCTTCGGCTCCTTGATCCTGAACCACGTCACATAAAGCGCCGGCAGGAACAGCAACGTAATCGCCGTGCCGGCAATGATGCCGCCCATCATGGCATAGGCCATCGGGCCCCAGAACACTTCACGTGCGATCGGGATCAGCGCCAGGCTGGCGGCGGCCGCCGTCAGCGCGATCGGGCGCATCCTGTGTTCCGTCGCTTCGATGACAGCGGCCCAGCGGTCCTTGCCTTCCCGGACGAGATCCTCGATCTGCACGATCAGGATGACCGAGTTGCGGATCAGGATGCCGATCAGCGCCAGCACGCCCAGGATGGCGACGAAGCCGAGCGGCGCGCCGCTCGGCACAAGGGCCGCCACCACGCCGATCAGGCCGAGTGGCGCCACCGCCACCACCAGGAACAGGCGCTGGAAGCTTTGCAATTGCACCATCAGGATCGTCGCCATGACGAACAGCATCAACGGCACGACGGCGGCGATCGGTCCCTGGCTTTTGCCGCTCTCCTCGACCGAGCCGGCGGTCTCGATTGAATAGCCCGGCGGCAGCTTGGCGGTGAAGGCATCGACCGATGGCTTCAATTCGTTGACGACGGTGGCCGGCAGCACGTCGCCGACCAGTCCGGCGCGCACGGTGATGGTTGGAATGCGGTCGCGTCGCCACACCGTCGGTTGCTCCAGATCGTAGCGGAAGTTGGCGACGGCCGCGAGCGGGATCGCCTCGCCGGTGCTGGTCGGCAATTGCATGTTCTGCAACGTCTCGATCGAGCCGCGTTCGGACCCACGCGAGCGCGCCACGACATTGATCAGATAGGTAGCGTCGCGCACCTGCGTGATGGTGGCGCCGCCGACCGTACTGTTCAGCGCGCTGGCGATGTCGGAAGAGGTGATGCCGAGCTGGCGTGCCTTGTCCTGCAGCACGTCGACCCTCAGCACGCGCTGCGGCTCGTTCCAGTCGAAGGTCGGCGCGGCTAGCTTTGGATTGGCGGAGATGACACCGGCGAATTGCTGCGCCAGTTCGCGCACCGTCTGGATGTTGGGACCGCCGACGCGATACTGCACCGGGCGGCCGACCGGCGGTCCGAGTTCGAGCGGCTTGACGAAGGCGTCGGTGCCGACGAACTCCTCGCGCAGCAGTCTTTCAAGCGCCGGCTTGACCCGGTTGCGGGCCGCGATGCTTTTGGTGACGATGACGGTCTGGCCGAAATAGGGGTTGGCCGGCTGCACGTCATAGGCGAGCACAAAACGCACCGCGCCCTGGCCGATATAGGATGAAAAATGGTCGATGTCGGGATTGCCGACCAGCGCCCGCTGCTCGAACCGCTCCATCTGGTCGCGCGTATCGGCGATCGAGGCATTCTGCGGCAGGTTCCAGTCGACGATCAGCTCCGGCCGGTCCGATGGCGGAAAGAACTGCTGCTGCACCAGGCCGAAGCCGGCGATCGAGCCGGCAAATAAAAGCACGGTGACGATGATGGTCAGCCAGTGATGGCGCACCGAGCCGACAAGCACGCGCCGGAAAAGCGAGGTGAAGCGGCCGGGCTGGTCGTGATGCTTGGTTTTCATCGTCGCCGGCAGGATGGTGACGCCGAGCAGTGGCGCAAACAGCACCGCCACGACCCATGACACCAGCAGCGAAACCGCGATGACGACGAACAGGGTGAAGGTGTATTCGCCGGCGGCACTGTTGTTGAGGCCGATCGGGATGAAGCCGGCAACCGTCACCAGCGTTCCGGTCAGCATCGGAAAGGCGGTCGAGGTGTAGACATAGGTCGCCGCCTTGCGCAGATTGTCGCCGACCTCCAGCCGCGCCACCATCATCTCGACCGCGATCATCGCGTCGTCGACCAGAAGCCCGAGCGAGATGATCAGCGCCCCCAGGGAAATACGCTGCAGCGAAATGCCGAGATAGGCCATGACCGTGAAGGTGATGGCCAGCACCAGCGGGATCGACAGCGCCACGACGAAGCCGGCGCGCATGCCGAGGCTGATGAACGACACGGCGAGCACGATGGCGACCGCCTCGAACAGCGCGCGCGTAAAGCCCGAGACGGCCTCCTCGACGATGACCGGCTGGTCGGCCACCAGATGCACGCCGACACCGACCGGCAGGTCGGCCAGCACCTTGTCCATCTCCTTGTGCAGCGCCTCGCCGAATTCGAGCAGGTTGGCGTTGGGTTTCATGCCGATGGCGAGCCCGATGGCGTCTTGGCCGTTGAAGCGGAACAGTGCCGTAGGCGGATCGACATAGCCGCGCGTGATCGTCGCCACGTCGCTGAGGCGGAAGAAACGGTCATCGACGCGCAGATTGATGGCGCGCAGGCTGTCCTCGGAGGTGAACTGCCCGCCGACACGCACGCTGATGCGCTCCGGCCCGGACTGGATGACGCCGGACGGCGTGATCGCGTTCTGCGCCTGCAGGCTCGCCACGATCGCTTGCTGGTTGAGGCCGAGGGCGGCGATCTGGCGGGTCGAGAATTCGAGATAGATCGCCTCGTCCTGGGCGCCGACCAGGTCGACCTTGCCGGCGTTGGGCACGGTCAGGATTTTTGTTCTGGCGTCCTCGACATAGTCGCGCAACTGGCGCGGCGTCAGCCCGTCCGATGTGAAGGCGTAGATGTTGCCATAGACGTCGCCGAAGCGGTCGTTGAAGAAGGGTCCCTGCACCCCCTGCGGAAACTGCGCCGCGATGTCGTTGACCATGTTGCGCACCTGAATCCAGTTCGGCACGACATCGCGTGCTTTGGTGGTGTCCTTCAGGTTGACGAAGATGACGGTCTGGCCGGCCGTGGTGACGGACTTGGTGTAGTCGAGGCTGTCGAGTTCCTCGAGTTTCTTCTCGATACGGTCGGTCACCTGCTGCACGGTTTCCCTGACCGAGGCGCCCGGCCAGTTGGCCTGGATGATCATCGTCTTGATGGTGAAATTGGGGTCTTCTTCACGGCCGAGATTGAGGTAGGAGAACACGCCAGCCACGACGAAGACCAGCATGAAATACCAGACCATGGAGCGGTGGTTGAGCGCCCAGTCGGAGAGATTGAAGCCTTTCATGAGGCCCCTCCCTCGGGCACTGTCACCTTCTGGCCTTCGCTCAGGCTGTGGACGCCCGCCGTGACAACACGCATGCCGGCCTCCAGCCCCTCGGCCACCGTGAAGGTGCCGCCATTCTTCGACGCGACCTTTATGTCGCGTGCGTTCACGCTGGATGTCTGCGGGTCGACGATCCACACTTTCGCGGAACCGTTCTTTTCGAACAGCGCCGACATGGGCAGTTCGATCGTCAGTGCCACCTTGGTCTCGCGGGTCGCCGTCACCGTCGAGCCGAGCCGGAAGGCCTGTGGCGGATCCGTGAGCGTCAGCTTGACGCGCCGCGTGCGGGTCGAGCCCTCGGATTGCGGTGAGATCTCGCGCAGCTTGGCCCCGGTCTGGATCGTCGGCAGCGACTGCAGGATCACCTGGAAGGGCGTGCCGGCCTCAAGATCACCGGTCAATTGATCGGGAATGTCGACCACCGCCTCGCGCAGGTCCGAACGCGCCACGGTGACGACGGTCTGGCCGGGCGAGACCGTCTGGCCAACTTCGGCGCCGACCGCGGTGACGACACCGTCGAAATCAGAGAACAGCCTGGCATAGCCGAGCTGTTCCTGCGATTTGGCAAGCGAAGCCTTGGCCCGCTCGACACCTGCCTCCGCGGCTTTGCGCGCCTGCTGCGCGGCATCGAAGACAGCTTGCGTGGCGTTGGCCGAGGCGAGCAACTGGCGCTGCCGTTCCTCGCTGGCGGCGGCGTTGGCGAGCTGCGCCTCGGCATTGGACAGTTCCGCCTTGGCCGCCTGGAGGCCCAACTCCAGTGCGGTCGGATCCAGTGCCGCTATCGTCGTGCCCTTGCTGACGATGTCGCCGACCTGGACGTCGCGCGAGACGACCCGGCCAAGCAGGCGGAAGGCCAGGTCGGCGCTGACCTGCGGTTCGACGGATCCGGCAAAACCGAAGATTTGCGTGGTGCGCGGCTCGATCACCATCGACAGCACCGGTCGGACGATCTCGGGCGGCTTTTCCTCCGACTTGGAGCAGGATGCCAGCGCGCCGAGCATGAGCACGCCGAGCAGGATGCGTGGCGTCCGGCTCATTGGCCCGCTCCCGATATCTCGATCGTCTGTCCAGGGCTGAGCAGCTGTCCTCCAGCGGTGACGACGCTCTGGCCCGCGTCCAGCCCCTTGGCGATCACGACCGTGCCCGAATTGAACGCCAGCACTTCGACTGGCGCCATCGTCACTGACTTGGTCGAGGGATCGACGATCCAGACCGCCGGCTTGCCGCCGCTGGACGTCAGCGCCTGCCAGGGCAGCAGGATCGCCTTCGCCGGCTTGGCGCTTACCGTGCCGATGACGGCTGCCCCAAGCGGCATGCCGGCGGGCGTGTCGGGAATGGCGATTTTGACCCGGATCGAGCCCGAAGCCGGGTCGACCGCAGGCGAGATTTCGCGGACCTTGCCCGTCGCCCTGACCTGCGGATCGGACAACAGCGTGATCGTCACCGCAGGCGATGCCGGTGTCTTGGCGATCAGCGTCTCCTGCACGTTGAACACGGCGTCGCGGTCACCGTCCTCGGCGACGGTGAAGACGGTTTGCGCGGCTTGCACCACTTGGCCGGTTTCGACTTGGCGGGCGGTGATCACGCCGGCGGCGCCGGCCTTGAGCTCGGTGAAGGACAGGTTTTGCTGGGCGTTGGAGAAAGCGCTCTGCGCGGCATCGACGCTGCCTTGTGCCACCTTCAGGGCCTGGTCCGCGGCGTCATAATCGCGCCTGGTGGTAAAACCCTGGGCGAGCAGCGTCTTCTGCCGTTCGAAGGCGGCGGCGGACTGGGTCAATTGCGCCTGCGCCGCGTCGAGATCGGCCTGCGCCGAGCGCAAATCGGATTCCTGCTCCTGCGGATCGATCCGGGCGAGCACCGTGCCTTGATCGACATGCTGGCCGACATCGACAAACCGTTCGGCGACGCGACCGCCGACCCGGAACGACAGATTGTTCAGCGTACGCGCCGCGATCACCCCGGTCAGCGAGGTTCTCGGCGCATAGTCGGCCATCGCCACGGTTTCGGTGCGCACCATGACCGGCAATTTCTTGTCCGCCGCCTCCTGCTTCTGGCAGCCGGTTAGCAGAAGAGCCGCCGTGCAAGCGAAAAGCACCGAGGCGATCGGACAAGAAAACAGGCAGGGGGTTTTGACCGACGGCCGCGAGACGGACGATGTCGCGTTCCTGCTCATGGACTCCCCCAGCCCCGTGGGCGGCTCGCGCGGATCGCGAGACCTCGCGGATATCTGGAGGATAGTCGATCCCCGGGAAAAGGAAACCGGTCTCGTACGTGTATCGGGCAACTGGCTAAGCGCCGGGATCCACCCGTCGCAGGCCCAATCGCCTGCCGGTGGTGCCGACTTGAGGAAAACGTGAAATAAGGTCAGAAGACGTCTCAACGGCATCAAACAGGACGGGCGCCGGCCCGGTGAGGGATACGATGAAGAATTCAGCCATTTCCGAACGCAAGAGCCAATCGATTTCCCGCGGCGTCGGCATGACCACGCAGATCTATGCCGACCGGGCTGAAAATTCGGAAATTTGGGATGTCGAGGGGCGTCGCTATATCGATTTCTCGTCGGGCATCGCCGTCGTCAACACCGGGCATCGCCATCCCAGGGTGATCGAGGCGGTCAAGGCACAACTCGACCGCTTCACCCACACCTGCCACCAGGTGGTGCCCTATGAGAGCTATGTGCGCCTGGCCGAACGGCTGAACGGCATGCTGCCCGGCAAGTTCGAGAAGAAGACGATCTTCGTCACCACCGGGGCCGAGGCTGTCGAGAACGCCATCAAGATCGCCCGCAATGCCACCGGCCGTCAGGCGGTCATCGCCTTCGCCGGCGGCTTCCATGGCCGCACCTTCATGGGCATGGCGCTGACCGGCAAGGTCGTGCCCTACAAGGTCGGCTTCGGCGCCATGCCGGGCGACGTCTATCATGCGCCGTTCCCGGTGCCGCTGCACGGTGTCTCGGTCGCCGATTCGCTGGCGGCCCTCGACCGGTTGTTCAAGGCCGATGTCGATCCTGCCCGCGTTGCCGCCATCATCATCGAGCCGGTTCAGGGTGAGGGCGGTTTCTACGACGCGCCGCGTGACTTCCTGGTTGCGCTGCGCAAGCTTTGCGACCAGCACGGCATGCTGCTGATCGCCGACGAAGTGCAGACCGGCTTTGCCCGCACCGGCAAGATGTTTGCGATGGATCACCATGAGGTGGCCGCAGACATCACCACCATGGCCAAGAGCCTGGCCGGCGGTTTTCCCTTGGCCGCGGTCACCGGCCGCGCCGAAATCATGGATGCGCCCGGCCCCGGCGGGCTCGGCGGCACCTATGGCGGCAGCCCGATCGGTGTTGCCGCCGCGCACGCCGTGCTCGACGTGATCGAGGACGAAAACCTGTGCGACCGCGCCAACACGCTGGGCGCAAGGCTGAAGCAGCGGCTGCAGTCGATCCGTGACGACGTGCCCGAGATCGTCGACATCAGAGGCCTCGGCTTCATGAATGCGGTCGAGTTCAACGACGTCAAGAAGGGCCTGCCGTCGGCCGAGATCGCCAATGCGATCCGGTTGAAGGCGCTCGACAAGGGCCTGATCCTGCTGACCTGCGGTGTCTACGGCAACGCCATCCGCTTCCTGGCGCCGATCACCATCCAGGACGAGGTCATGAACGAAGCACTCGACATCCTGGAAAGCTCGATCCGCGAAGTCTGCGCCGCCTGAACTTCTACCCTCCCCTTGTGGGGAGGTCGGGCCGAAGGTCCGGGTGGGGGCTTGGCGCCCACCCCCACCC
>NZ_RZTF01000620.1:2125-2361 GCF_004023175.1 Mesorhizobium sp. M7A.F.Ca.MR.362.00.0.0 | reverse complement strand
ATGTCGGTGGCTGTGACGCTCGAGATCGTCATGTTGCGGATCGTGGCGTTCGCCGTTCCAGAGGCGCTGATGCCGATCGCGGCATTGGCGCCGGTGCCGTCGTTGCCATTGATGGTAAAGCCGTCGATGACATTGCCGCTGGCGCCGAGCGTTAGGACGCTGGCGCCGTCGGCGCTCGTCAGCGTGGTGGTGCCGCCGGGCGTCTGGTCGGCGATCGAGATGGTGTTGGAGGCGAG
>NZ_RZTF01000620.1:0-2115 GCF_004023175.1 Mesorhizobium sp. M7A.F.Ca.MR.362.00.0.0 | reverse complement strand
ATTGATGTTGCCATTGTCGAAGCCGCGCACCTGTTCGTTGGCCAGGAGCAGCAGCGTGTCGTCGCCATTGGTGCTGGCCGCGGTGATGACGCCACCATCGTTGACGAGGACGATGATGTCGCTTGCCGCGGCGTTGAATTCGGCGTCGGCCAGCGTCGCCAGATTGCTCTGGTCGCGGCCGCTGCCGTCGCCGGTCGACGCCGCCCCGACGAAATAGATCTTGCCTATGCCGAAGCCGAGGCCGGGGCTCGACTGGAACTTGACATCCTGGAAGTTGTAGGTGCCGGCGACCGGCGCGCTGGATGCGTCGATGCCGACATTGGCATTGATGGTGGAGGTCTGGTCGGTCGTCGATTCGCCGTCGCCAAAGGTGAAGTTGAGATTCGTCGCGCTGTTGAGGAACACGCCGGTGTTGACGCCGGCAATGCTCGAGCTGGCGCCGCCGGCTGCGGCATCACCGAGGCGCACCACCTGGCCGCCAATGGCGCCGCGCAGGTCGACGCCGATCGAGGCGCCGGCGGCGGACGCGTTGGTGACATCGAAATCGTTGGCCGTCACTGCCGCGTTGATGGTCGCGCCGTTGAGATCAAAGGCCACGGCCCCTGGGCTGTTCAGCCCAATGTCGAGATCGCTGAAGGACAGTGCGGCACCGAGCGTGCCGGAAACGTCGACGCCACGCGAGATGATGCCTTGCAAATCGACCGTGCCGAGCGCGATGGCGCCGCCACCCGAGGACGCGACATTGTTCAGTGCAATGCCGATCGTGGCGTTGCTGGTCGAAATGCTGGAGAAATTCACTCCGCCGGCGCCGACCGTGACACCATCGAGATTGAGCGCGGTGCCGGTGCCGGTGGCCGTGATTGTGTTGCCGGCGCCCGTTACGCTGATCGTGCCGGCGCCCGAGGCGAAGAAGCCTTGCGTCGACCCGTTGGTAATCTTCAGCCCGCCGCCATCGAAATTGGCCACTACCGGGCTGCTGTTGCCGGCCATGAAAACGCCAGCGAGCGCGGTGCTATTGACGGTGTAGCTGGCGCCGGAAATGTTGTAGGTGCCACCGGTGTTGTTGACGATGGCGATGCCGGTGCCGGTGCCGATGAAGCTGTTTGAGGTGCCTGTCACCGTCACGATGCCGCCGGCATTGTTCTGCAACAGTATGCCGTCGGCGCTCGACGTCAGATTGCCACTGAGAGAGACGAGGCCGGCGCCGGCGAGCCGGTCCTGGACAATCAGCGCCGTTCCCGTCCCGGTCGAGTTGGTCACGGTGCCGGCGTAGCTGACAGCGACCGTGCCGCCAGCGACCACGAAGGAGCCGTTTGCTGCACCTGTCAGCGCACCGGTCCCAAGGCTGACGGTGCCGGTGACACCGTTCAACAATACATTGATGTTGGCGCCGCCGGACGAGGTCGAGTCCAGCGCGATGTTTGCGGCAGTACCCTGGAGCGTCATCGCTACGCCAAGGGTGGAATTCAGCGTCTCGGCGCCGCTGGTGGCGCTGATGTTGATCGCGCCGTTGCCTACCATAATGCCGTTCCCGGTCGTGGTGTCGATGGTCATGCCGCCGGTGAAGCTGGTCGTACCATCGATCTGAATAATGCCCACGCCGGCCGCGGTGTCGATATTGGCGAGGCCTGAAACATTGAGCGTGCCGCTTGCCCAGTTGATGCCGTTACCCGCCGTCGCGACGTTGTTCACCGTGAGCGCGCCGAAATTGAAGGTGCCGGTGTTGCCAGGGCCCGCACTGATGCCGGCGCCCGTTGTGCCGGTGATAGTCGTCGCCCCGGTGACGGTGAAGGTGCCGGCGACGCCGTCGAAGATGATGCCGCTGGCGCCGCCGCTGGCGGTGACGCTGTCGAAATTTACGCCGCCGGCGCCGAGCGTGCCCTGCAGCGACGCCGCCGTTTGGCCGGTGGCGTTGATCGTCGTCGAGCCGGCATCGGCGATGGTCAGGACATTCAGCCCGGAGAAGTCGAGGCCGGTGGCGGCGGAGGTGGTGATGTCGAGGCCACCGTTGAAATTCACGGCGCCGGCGGCGCTGCCGCCCGAAATCGAAACCCCGTTGCCGCCGGCGATCGTCACCTGGTCGGTGAAGGTCACCGCACCGCCGGTGCGGTTGGC
>NZ_RZTF01000619.1:0-2352 GCF_004023175.1 Mesorhizobium sp. M7A.F.Ca.MR.362.00.0.0 | reverse complement strand
GTCATGGCGGTCCTTGGCCACGATGTCGCGGGCCATCTCACGAAACCTGGCCTTGCGATAGGGATCAGCGGCGATTTGCGTTGATTTCTTGATCGCTTTCTTGATCACCGAGGTTCCCTTCGGGCAGGTCGCTGTCGCGCTGGCGTGTACGGATATGGGCCTAAGCCTGCGGGTGCGTGAGATGCCGATGCAATGGACAGCCTCGCTGTTTGGCTGCAAGCTGGCGCCGACTCGACTCTTCTGATTCAATCGCACAATTGAGCCATGGACAAGCTACTGAAACCAGATGGCGCGGACTCCCATCAAGACCCGCAAGCCGACCGGCGTCGCGACAACGGCCCGCCCGGCGAATTCGCAGGTCTGCCCGACATCGTCGATCTGGTCATGGAGATGGGACGCCCATCGCGGTCGCCGGCGCATCTCGAAGCGCTCGTCGAGACGGCAAAAGACTACGCCAAGGCCGCCAGCTCCGAAAACACGCGAGACGCCTACACCAAGGACTTTTCGCATTATTCGTCCTGGTGTCGCCGCAACGGTTTTGAGCCCTTGCCCCCAGAGGTACAAACAATCGGCCTCTATATCAGCGCCTGTGCCTCAGGCACCGCCGCCGGCGAGCCGAAACGCGGCATTCCCGCCCTTTCGGTCGCAACGATCGAGCGGCGCCTCTCCGGCCTGGCCTGGAATTTTACCCAGCGCGGATTTTCTCTCGACCGTGCCGATCGCCATATTGCCACCGTGCTCGCCGGTATCCGCAGAAAACACGCAAAGCCGCCGCGGCAGAAGGAGGCCGTCCTCGGCGATGACATCAAGGCAATGATCGCGACGCTCGGGCACGATCTGCGCGGGCTGCGCGACCGCGCTATTTTGCTCCTAGGCTTTGCCGGCGGGTTGCGGCGCTCGGAAATCGTCGGCCTCGACGTCGTGCGCGACGACAAGAGCGACGGCGCCGGCTGGATCGAGATTTTTGCCGACAAGGGCGTGCTGGTGACGCTGCGCGGCAAGACCGGTTGGCGTGAGGTCTGAGGTCGAGGTCGGCCGCGGCTCCAGCGATTTTTCTTGCCCGGTTGTCGCGCTGGAAACCTGGATCAGGCTCGGAAGGATCGCGCGCGGTCCGCTGTTCCGGCGCATCTTCAAAGACAACAAGACCGTCGACGTCGAACGACTTTCCGACAAGCATGTCGCCCGCCTGGTCAAGCAGACGGCGCTCGCCGCCGGCGTCCGCTCCGATCTTCCGGAAGCGGAGCGTGCGCTGCTGTTCTCAGGGCATTCGCTGCGCGCCGGCCTTGCCTCCTCCGCGGACATCGAGGAACGTTACGTACAGAAGCAGCTCGGCCACGCCTCGGCCGAGATGACCCGCAAATATCAGCGCCAGCGCGATCGGTTCCGGACCAATCTCACCAAGGCGAGCGGGCTGTAGGAACCATAAGTCCCCTGCCCTGCCGCTACTCAGTGCCTAGCAGCGGGAGTCTGCTTGTCGGAGGCTCGTCCTAGGACGACAGGGCACGGCCTCAGGCTCCCTACCTACGCGAGGCGGAGCGGCTTGCCGGCGAGGCCTGATGCTGCAAGAATCGAGGAGTGTTGTGGCGCGAACGCAATACCCATCGCGCGCCCTGACCCTAGCCCGAATTGGCCAACAAATCGTAAACGCGGGAGCGCGCAGCCATGGAAACCAGGATCATCGACAGCCGCAACGATTTCGCGCAATGGGCGATCGATAGGTCCAATGCGATCCTGATGGATCAGGGTTCGGAACTCGCCACCGCGGCCCGCAATGGAAACGAAGCCCAAATCGGTGAGACAGCACAGGCGCTCGGCCAGGCGATCGTCGATGCGCTGATCGAGGCCTTCGACGGTCTCGCAGGCGACGAATGAGCCACCGCTTGGCCCGCACGACTGGCTGCGCCAATGGAAACGGCGGCCGGTACGCGGGCTCCCAGATCCACCAGCCATCATGAATTCGGACTGCGCTGAATCCGCTTCGGCGGCATCGCGTCAGGGCTCCGAAAGGCCCCTTCCCCTCAATCAATCGAAACCGTAACTTAGAAACCGCGGTTCGAAATTTCAGCTTAGCGCTTCAATTGAAGTCGGGAAGTAAAACCGACAGCGGCGCGGGCGAGCGGCCCCAGCAGGCTGTTCAGGGGCAAATCGACGAGTTGGTAAGCCATTGATTTGTTTGTAGCTGATTCACGCAACGGAAGCTATAGCACCGGTTACTTCCGTCACAGGCGATGATCCCTGGGAACAAGCTAACTATCGATAATGACCTCATATCGGGACTGTACAGCACGAGGCCTTGGGACGCTCAGGAGGCCGAAAAACGTTGATTTACCGGCTCATCGAAGCGGTACGAGC
>NZ_RZTF01000618.1:0-2372 GCF_004023175.1 Mesorhizobium sp. M7A.F.Ca.MR.362.00.0.0 | reverse complement strand
CAGCATGCCGCGGTGAATACGTTCCCGGGCCTTGTACACACCGCCCGTCACACCACGAGAGTTTGTAACACCCGAAGTCGGTGGGGTAACCTTTTAGGAGCCAGCCGCCTAAGGTGGGATAGATGATTGGGGTGAAGTCGTAACAAGGTAGCCGTATCGGAAGGTGCGGCTGGATCACCTCCTTTCTAAGGAAAAATGGAATTCGTTCCATTCACAGATTGTTGATGATTTTGTTGTTCAGTTTTGAGGGAGCAATTCCTCAAAAGAAAGATTGTTCCTTGAAAACTAGATTATGAATAGTAAGAACCAAGAAAGAAACCGAGTAATCGCCATCTTAGATTCTCTATTTAATAGAAGAATTTCAGGGTAAAGAGTAACATCTTTAGCCGAAAAAGTTAAGTTAGAAAGGGCGCACGGTGGATGCCTTGGCACTAGGAGCCGATGAAGGACGGTACTAACACCGATATGCTTCGGGGAGCTGTAAGTAAGCTTTGATCCGGAGATTTCCGAATGGGGGAACCCACTATCCGTAATGGGATAGTATCGTTACTTGAATACATAGAGTAACAGAAGGCAGACCCGGGGAACTGAAACATCTAAGTACCCGGAGGAAGAGAAAGCAAACGCGATTCCCTGAGTAGCGGCGAGCGAAACGGGATTAGCCCAAACCAAGAGGCTTGCCTCTTGGGGTTGTAGGACACTCTACATGGAGTTACAAAGGAACGGGGTAGATGAATAGGTCTGGAAAGGCCAGTCATAGAAGGTAAAAACCCTGTAGTCGAAACTTCGTTCCCTCCTGAGTGGATCCTGAGTACGGCGGGACACGTGAAATCCCGTCGGAAGCAGGGAGGACCATCTCCCAAGGCTAAATACTCCCTAGTGACCGATAGTGAACCAGTACCGTGAGGGAAAGGTGAAAAGCACCCCGGAAGGGGAGTGAAATAGATCCTGAAACCGTGTGCCTACAAGTAGTTAGAGCCCATTAATGGGTGATAGCGTGCCTTTTGTAGAATGAACCGGCGAGTTACGATTACATGCGAGGTTAAGTTGAAGAGACGGAGCCGCAGCGAAAGCGAGTCTGAATAGGGCGTAATAGTATGTGGTCGTAGACCCGAAACCAGGTGATCTACCCATGTCCAGGGTGAAGTCCAGGTAACACTGGATGGAGGCCCGAACCCACGCACGTTGAAAAGTGCGGGGATGAGGTGTGGGTAGCGGAGAAATTCCAATCGAACTTGGAGATAGCTGGTTCTCTCCGAAATAGCTTTAGGGCTAGCCTCAAGGTAAGAGTATTGGAGGTAGAGCACTGTTTGGACTAGGGGCCCCCATCGGGTTACCGAATTCAGACAAACTCCGAATGCCAAATACTTATCCTTGGGAGTCAGACTGCGAGTGATAAGATCCGTAGTCAAGAGGGAAACAGCCCAGACCACCAGCTAAGGTCCCAAAGTATACGTTAAGTGGAAAAGGATGTGGAGTTGCTTAGACAACCAGGATGTTGGCTTAGAAGCAGCCACCATTTAAAGAGTGCGTAATAGCTCACTGGTCGAGTGACTCTGCGCCGAAAATGTACCGGGGCTAAACGTATCACCGAAGCTGTGGATTGACATCTAGTGATGTCAGTGGTAGGAGAGCGTTCTAAGGGCGTTGAAGCTAGACCGTAAGGACTGGTGGAGCGCTTAGAAGTGAGAATGCCGGTATGAGTAGCGAAAGATGAGTGAGAATCTCATCCACCGAATGCCTAAGGTTTCCTGAGGAAGGCTCGTCCACTCAGGGTTAGTCGGGACCTAAGCCGAGGCTGAAGAGCGTAGGCGATGGACAACAGGTTGATATTCCTGTACCACCTTATGAATCGTTTGAGCGATGGGGGGACGCAGGAGGATAGGGTAAGCGTGCTGTTGGATTAGCACGTCCAAGCAGTTAGGCTGGTAATGAGGCAAATCCCATTACCGTGAAGGCGGAGCTGTGACGGCGAGGGAAATATAGTACCGAAGTTCCTGATTCCACACTGCCAAGAAAAGCCTCTAGCGAGATTCAAGGTGCCCGTACCGCAAACCGACACAGGTAGGCGAGGAGAGAATCCTAAGGTGAGCGAGAGAACTCTCGTTAAGGAACTCGGCAAAATGACCCCGTAACTTCGGGAGAAGGGGTGCTCTTTTGGGTGCAAGCCCGAGAGAGCCGCAGTGAATAGGCCCAGGCGACTGTTTAGCAAAAACACAGGTCTCTGCGAAGCCGTAAGGCGAAGTATAGGGGCTGACACCTGCCCGGTGCTGGAAGGTTAAGAGGAGGGGTTAGCGTTCGCGCGAAGCTCTGAATTGAAGCCCCAGTAAACGGCGGCCGTAACTATAACGGTCCTAAGGTAGCGAAATTCC
>NZ_RZTF01000617.1:0-2382 GCF_004023175.1 Mesorhizobium sp. M7A.F.Ca.MR.362.00.0.0 | reverse complement strand
TGCCCGTTGTTCACCCCGGCGCCCTTGGCGAAGTCGCCTTCGCCCTCCTTGCCGCCGTCCCAGCGGCCCGGGCCAAGCAAAAGCTTCACGCCTTCCGGGCCGAGCTTGTCCAGCTTGTCGATCGCGCGCAGGACCGTCAGCCGGCGGCCGCCATTCTCCTCACCGCCGAGGCCGATCGCCTCCAGCACGCCATCCAGCACCTTGCGGTTGTTGACGCGGATGACGTAGTCGCCGCGCTTGATGCCGAGCGCTTCCATGACGTCGGCCATCATCATCGCCATCTCGGCGTCGGCGGCCACGCCCGGCGTGCCGATCGTGTCGGCGTCGAACTGCATGAACTGGCGGAAGCGGCCGGGGCCTGGCTTCTCGTTGCGGAACACCCAGCCGGAGCGATAGCTGCGGTAAGGCTTGGGCAGGCGCTCGTAATTCTCGGCGACGAAACGGGCCGTCGGCGCGGTCAGGTCGTAGCGCAGCGACAGCCACTGGTCGTCATCGTCCTGGAAGGAGAACACGCCTTCGTTCGGCCGGTCCTGGTCGGGCAGGAATTTTCCGAGCGCATCGGTGTATTCGATCAGCGGCTGGTCTGCCGGTTCGAAACCGTAGAGCTCATAGACCGAGCGGATCGTCGCCATCATCTTCTCGACGGCGCGGATGTCCTCGGCGCTGCGGTCGGCAAAACCGCGCGGCAGTCGCGCTTTCGTCTTTTCCGATTTGTCGGCCATGAGCTGGGGTCTTTTTTGCTAAGTAATCGATGACATATTGCGAGTGGGCGTGTCCTAACCGAAGCGGCGAGGACCAGCAAGGGTTTGCACCCTCTCTACGAGGTGGCTAGGAACAGTTCGATAGCTTTGCAAGTACAGCGCCGCCCCTCATCCGCCTGCCGGCACCTTCTCCCCGTATAGTGACGGGGAGAAGAGAGCTGAACGCGGACTCGGGCATTCTCTTGCAACCTGGACGACTGGCGAAACCATCGACGAGGGCGTCCTTCTCCCCGTCGCTATACGGGGAGAAGTGCCCGGCAGGGCGATGAGGGGCGGCGCAGAACGACCAAGATTTGGGCCTACCACCCGAGCCAAGCTCTGAAACAAAACGCAGCGAAAATGAAACAATCCCGCCACGGGTACGGCATCGTGCCGACACAATCGTCGCCGATAAAGCGCGGGAAATGAGGGGTTCGCGGCCATGACCAGCACAGCAAGATTCCACGCCATCGACAGCGATGCCGAATTGCCCGCACGCCTGCGCCCGGCCGACATCAACGCCCCGAAAATGATCAGCCAGGCTGCCGGCCCGTTCGAAGTGCCCGGCGAGACCGGCAAGGGACCATCCATGCGCGACGCGTTGATGACCGGCCTGCTGGTGATCTATCCGACCGTGGCCACGGTGGTGGCGATCGTCGCCGGCCTGGTGCTGGCCAGCGCCAACGGCACCTGAGCCTATTTCGGCCGCCTGAAAGCCTTCCGCTGCTTCTCGACCTCTTTGCGGCAGACGCAGCCCTCGAGGTGGTCGTTGACCAGGCCCATGGCCTGCATGAAGGCGTAGACCGTGGTCGGGCCGACAAAGCTCCAGCCGCGTTTCTTCAGCTCCTTCGAAATCCGCACAGAGACGGCCGTTGTCGGGTTGGCGCGCAGATGGGCGAGGTCGACGATTTGCGGCCGCTCGTCCTTACCGGGTTCGAACTTCCAGAACCAAGCGGCCAGCGAGCCGAATTCGTCGGCCATTTCGCGGGCGCGCTTGGCGTTGTTGATGGTCGAGACGATCTTGCCGCGATGGCGGATGATGCCGGCATTGCCGAGCAGGCGTTCGACATCCTTGTCGGTGAAGGCGGCGACCTTGTCGAACTCGAAATTAGCGAAGGCTTCGCGAAAATTCTCCCGCTTGCGCAGGATGGTCAGCCACGACAGGCCCGACTGAAAGCCTTCGAGGCAGATCTTTTCGAACAGCCTGCGGTCGTCGGCCACAGGCCGGCCCCATTCATGATCGTGGTAGTGCAGATAGTCGGGCAGATTGCCGTGCCAGAAGCAGCGCGCGACACCGTCGGGACCGGCGAGCAGGCCGGTGTTTTCCTTGTCCATAAGCCAAAATCCGTTCGTTAACGCGCTTTTGCGCGGCATTTACTGCGGCTTTACCAGATTCCTGAACCCTGCGGTAACCACACCAAAAGGTTTACCGACAGTTCCGCATTTTACGCATTCCGATTCATGTTTCGGTTGCTGCTTGCGCGCCAATGATCGCCGAACCGGGAGGACGTTTCCACCCGTTTTGTATCAGACGATCAAGGTGCGTTACGATGAAGACAGTTCTGTTTCCCGTGCTCGGCGCCGTGGCTGTGTTTGCCGCCGGCGTCACACCCTCCACCGCCGGCGACCGCTATGCCGACAG
>NZ_RZTF01000616.1:0-2387 GCF_004023175.1 Mesorhizobium sp. M7A.F.Ca.MR.362.00.0.0 | reverse complement strand
GGCATGTAGACGGTGCCCGAGGATAGCGAGATATCGACATCGTTGCCGTGGAAACCGACGACGCCGACCGCGTCGCGTATCGGCGGAATGCGGCCGGCGGTGTCGAAGCGCGATCCCTCGATCTGGAAGCGGCCGAACACCTCATCGGCCGAAAGCGGCACGCCGTTGCCCAGGCGGCCCGGCACCACCTGGAACTGAAGGTTGGCGTCGACGACACGGCCGCCGAACAGATTGGCCAGCACCCAGAGCCGGGCATTGCGCGCCGAAAACCACGGCCACAGCTGCTTGACGTGAGAGACCTGCATGTCGTGGATGTTGAACGCCAGATTGATCCCCGGCACTTTGCCGTCGACGAACGCCACGGCGGCGGTGCCAAGCATCTCGCCGGAGCCGGCGGACCGGAGCGCGATCTGCTCGGCGACCAATTTGTGGCTCACCGTGTTGTAGACGCCGGCAATCCGGGCGAGGAAGGTGAGCGCCGGCTCGGGCGACTCCGAAGGCGCAAGCGACGATCCGTCGCTGGTCAGGTCGTAGCGATAGGAGGGTTCTTCACCCACCGCTCCGCTTGCCGGCTTCGGCCCGATCGAACCGGCGAAATCGAATGTCGAGCGGCCGGTCTTCAGCAGCAATCTGTCGACCTGGATCTTGTTGCTGCCCGCAACCAGCGTCGCATTGATATCGACGTCCGCCGGCAGCAGTCCTCGCGTGCCGAGATCGAGGACAGAACCCGTCGACGACAAAGCGGCCGTCAGCCGCGATGCGTTCGCGCCGAACCCTTCCGATCCCGTCAGCTTCAGCGCGACGGTTCCCAGCTTGCCGGCAGCGGCCGCCATATCGCCGGTATCGGCCAGATCGACGCTCGCATCCAGTGCCGTGACGCGGTGCGCCGCGATATCGCGGGAGGCGGAAGCGGCAACGGTAGCCGTCCTGCCGTCGATGTCCGCCGTGGACGAGAACTGCATGCCGCCCGGGCCCGACTGCACGACGGTGGCGTCGGTGATCTTGACGAGCTTGATCGCTCCGGTTTCGGGCAGCACGAATTCGACATTGCGAAGATCGATCCGGCGCAGCGAATCCTCCCGCACGGCATCGAGTGCGTGGTTGATGTTTCCGAACACCGCGGCGGACAGCTTCTCCGGATCGATGAGGCCGTCCGCATTGCGCAGGCCGGCGGTCCAGTCGCCGCCTGACGGCATCGCCGCCACGACGATGCGGGCATCCGAAATCCTGGCGCTGGTCAGCCGCACATCTCCCCACAGCAGCGGGAACAGACGCACGCCGAAGCGCACGCGGCCGGCATCGGCCATCGGCTTGCCGTCCGATGTCTTCAAGCTGACGTCGCTGACCTGAAGCGCGATGAAACTCGAACCGTCGAGCGTGATGCGGGCAGGCCCGACCGCGACATTGACATCGACGCCCGCCAGTTTCTCAAGCGCCGTTTCCGCCTCGGTGCGAAGCCGGTCGGCTCCGATGCCGGAGGCGCCAACCAGATAAACGAGCACGGCGGCCAGCAGCGCGAAAGCGACCAGACCGGCGAACAGTCGCGACAGGATGCGAAAACCGCGTCCGATCGAAGCCTGACCGAGCGGCGGCACACGGCAGGCGGACGGAAAGGTCCCCAGGTCGGTGATCTCATCACGCCTGAACCGGATCTTCTCGTGCTGCGGTCGCTCCTGATCCACGCAATTTTCCGTTGTACGAACTCGATCGTGGACGAATCCCCGTCCGACACTATATCGGTGTGGCTTCGCGCGTAACCTCAAACAAGGGCATCGGTATGGCTGACCTCGACGTAGGCGATCTCGCGCCGCAATTCGACCTGCCGCGGGACGGCGGCGGATCAGTCAGCCTTGCCGCATCGTCCGGCAAGCCCATCGTGCTCTATTTCTATCCGCAGGACGACACAACAAGCTGCACGCAGGAGGCGATCAGCTTCTCGCAGCTGAAGCCGGACTTCGAGAAGGCCGGCGCCGTGGTGATCGGCCTGTCGCCCGACCCCGTCAAGAAGCACGACAAGTTCAAGTCGAAGTACAATCTCACCATCGACCTCGCCGCCGACGAGGAGCGCAAGGTGATCGAAGCCTACCATCTGTGGGTCGAGAAATCGATGTATGGTCGCAAGTATATGGGGGTCGAGCGCGCGACGTTCCTGATCGGCCGCGACGGGCGGATCGCCAGGATTTGGCGCAAGGTCCGCGTCAAGGGCCATGCGGAAGAGGTGCTCGAGGCCGTTCGCGCGCTTTGAGGTTTTGCCGGCGAGGTTGGCCCGGTTTCCCTTACAACCATACGCACGCCTGGCGGGCGTTCGCTGCGGGCAAGCCGGCGCTGCAAGCCTTTGTTAACCTTAATAATGTGTAGTCAAGCTGTCGTGGTGTCGTAAACGAAAG
>NZ_RZTF01000615.1:1200-2397 GCF_004023175.1 Mesorhizobium sp. M7A.F.Ca.MR.362.00.0.0 | reverse complement strand
GGGTATATGCCCGCCAAGGTTGGTGCTTATGCTTGAACGGATTCTGCCTTTTTTCGTGGGGCTGGCTTTACTGTTGGGTAGCGGCTGCGCGCGCAGCGATGATGGTACGGTGATTATTCCGAGACCGCTTGATGCTAGGCGATTCTTTGACAAAGAGCCGCCCCACCTGCAGCAGCCACACATCGAAAACAGCGTGTTTCCGGTTGCGCCACAGGAGCCGGAAAGGCTCGAACCGCGCCGTACGGCAAGTCACAAGACATCAAACAGACGCGCATCGCGGATCGCAAGTCCTCCGCTTTCCTCTTATGAGCCGCACAAGCCGCTTGTCTGCAAGAACGTCAGCGAGCCCGGCAAGCGATACCGTGTGGTTTGCGAATAGGGCAATTGGTTTGGCCAGCGGTCTGCCCCTCAGGAGCCTCCCGGCGCCTTTCCGGATCAGGTTGTGCCCGGCCCGCTCGCGGTCGTCCATCAGGGCGATGTTGTGGATCGTGCGAAACAGCATCAGCCGTACAAAGCGCAGAACCACCAGTGGACCGTCTGCCACGCGGCATCAAATTGCCCCCCGGTGAATGAGGACGCAGACACGTCACGGACTATTGAGAAATCGGTCCATGATCTCGCCGAAAGCTGCCGCCGCCGCGGGTCTCCCGGCTGCATCCTCGGGTGATGCTCGAGTGAGGCCCGGCAACATGAGGACGATCGCTCATTCGGCTCGGCGTTTCGTGCCCATCCACCTTCTCCCACAGGGGAGGCTGGGATGCAGCGCCTTCAAAGTGAGGAACAAATCACCTTCGCCGCGAACCTTTCACATTGTCTCGCCACCACCACCGTCGATGAAGTTTCGGACTCGCGCGGGCCGAATCGGGGATCGGCATCGCAGACCATGCGATCGATCTCGTCCCGACGGTTGCCAAAATTGAAAACGAGGCATAATTGCCCAGACATCCAGCTGCTTCGGAGGCTTGCTATGACTTTTGCTCAATCGGTCGTGCGTTCTTTCGTCGGCTGAAGCCATTCATCCTGCTTTTCCTGTTGACTCAGTTCCTGGTCAGGCTGGCGCTGTCGCTGGTTTCGGCCAAAGACCTGTCTTTCCATCCGGCCGACTGGCTGGCTCCTTTCTTCACTGGCATCTGGTTCGATATCGTCACGCTGCTTCCAATCCTCGTGGTCTTTCTCCTCTTCCCGCTGCTCCTGCCA
>NZ_RZTF01000615.1:0-1190 GCF_004023175.1 Mesorhizobium sp. M7A.F.Ca.MR.362.00.0.0 | reverse complement strand
TGCCAGTTTCGTGGGCCGGAAAGCGGTTTGACCGCGCAGTTGGGCTCTCGGGCTTCGCAATCTTCCTGTTTCTGATGGTCGTGCAGGGGGTCAGCGAGTATTTCTTCTGGGACGAATTCACGACGCGCTTCAATTTCATCGCGGTCGACTACCTCGTGTACACGCAGGAAGTGATCCAGAACATTATGGAGAGCTATCCGGTCGTGCCGCTGCTTGCCGGCATCGGCCTGTTGGCGGTCGGCGGGCTGGTGGCGGTGTTCTGAGTGACATTCCTCAAGGAACATCGTTGTCGAACTGGGCAGGGGTTGCCTTGATCGCAACAGGCGCCGTTCTGGTACGCTACAAAGGCTAACAGGAGGGCTATTCGCGGCGGCTTATTGCTCCGTCTTTAGGATCAGAACAGCCAAAAAAAGGTGGGCAGATAGCCAGCTACCTGGAGGTATTCGATGCCTTCGATGGCTGGAAAGATCGCCAGAAAATAGAGGGCATCGAAGAATGTGCTTCTTAATGCGCTCGTGGAGAACGCGTGCTGATGCTTGTCCTGATGCAGCCACGGCTTGGGCCAGAACCGCGGCGTCCTTGCCACATATGCTTCGAACTCCGGACCAAATTTGTCACGAAGAAACGTCTCTTCCTTTCGGGCAGTCATCCCGAAAACCGCATAGGTGCACACCCCCAGAGCGGATGCAACGATGAGCGATCCGAACATGAGGCCGATGCCGAATGCTCCGATCGTCGAAAACAGATATAGGGGATTGCGTGTGATCGAGTACGGCCCGCTAACTGCCAATTCGCTGTTCTTCCGCCCCCCGACATAGAGGATGCTCCACAACCTCCCGAGTATGCAGACGAGGATCAGAACAAAACCGATCATCTCGACGACCTCGTGAAGGCTAGATGCTTCATCCCAACCGGGGCGAGAGAATAGCAGCGAGCCAATCGCCGCTATGCTCAAGGCCCGGACGACCAAAAGTCTCTTCCGCTGATTAAATGGTTGCGGGGCAATGGAAGCGGACATCATGGTTCCTTCGACAAAGGCTTTTTCGGGGGCTCGCGCCAAGCAGTGCATCCAATGTCGACCGATCTGTCAGAAATGTGACGCGCTGTCCGTTTTCCTGGCGGCGACTGCTCGGTTTCAATGGCAAGCTGGATAGCCGATTGCGGTAGGCCTGACCCTTGGCAGATCCCTA
>NZ_RZTF01000614.1:0-2397 GCF_004023175.1 Mesorhizobium sp. M7A.F.Ca.MR.362.00.0.0 | reverse complement strand
GTGCTGATCGGCGTGCCGGGCCTCGCCTACAACATCTTCGTCGGCCTCATCATCCTCGCCATGCTCATCCTGCACGCTTTGCTGCAGAAGAACGCCGCAAGGGGCTGACGATGGAAGTTCTCCGGCTGCAGAATCTGCAAAAATCCTTCGGCAGCGTTCGGGCGCTGAAGAATGCGTCCTTTGCTCTCAAGGAGGGTGAGGTGGTGGCCTTGCTCGGAGACAATGGCGCCGGCAAATCGACGCTGATCAAGGCGATTTCCGGTGTGTTTCCGATCGACCGTGGCGACATCTATGTGCGCGGCGAGAAGGTCTCGATCCGCTCGACGCGCGATGCCATGGACCTCGGCATCGAGACCATCCACCAGGATACGTCTCTGGCGCCGGATCTCAGCATTGCGCGCAATCTTTTCCTTGGGCGCGAACCGGTCAAGCTGAAATGGCTGGGCGTGTTCGCGCCGCTCGATTTCGCCAAATTGCGCGATGCGGCGTCGGCGCTGTTGAAGCGCGTCGGCATCTCGAAAAAACTCGACGCCGATGCGCTGGTCTCGACGCTGTCGGGTGGCGAGCGGCAGTCGATTGCGATTTCTCGCGCCATGCAGTTCGCCGCCAAGGTCATCATCCTCGACGAGCCGACCAACAATCTCGGTGTCGAGGAAACCCATGGCGTGCTGCGCTTCGTCAAGGAGGTGCGCGACGCCGGTCATTCCGTGCTTTTGATCACCCACAACATCCACCACGTGTTCCAGGTCGCCGACCGCATCATCGTCATGCGCCGCGGCGAGATCGTCGCCGAGCAGACGGTTGCCGATACCGATCTCCTGACGGTGGAGAGCATCATCACCGGCGCCGATATGTCGGCCCTGCTGAAAGAGACGAGAGCGAAGTGAAGAAGTTGGCCGTCACATGGTAGAACTCTACGGCAAGACGCTTTCGCGCCGGCAGGTGTCGGAACGTTCGGGCATGCTGTCGCAATTTGCCGGCGTGCGGCTGATGACGCTTGGCGATGGGGTGGAACGCGGCATCCGCATGCTGGAGTTCCGTACCGGCACGGGGCTGCGCTTCACGACGCTGGTCGACCGGGCGCTCGATATCGCCGATTGCGACTTCAAGGGCCAGGCGATCGGCTGGCATTCGCCGAGCGGTTTTCGCCACCCCGGCCTGCACGATTATGAGGGGGAAGGGGGACTCGCCTGGGCGCGCTCGTTTTCAGGCCTGCTTGTCACCTGCGGCCTCGACCACATATTGGGCCGCGAAGAGGTGCCTGCCGATAGCTACAACTACCCGGGCAAGAAGACCGTGATCCATTCGATGCATGGCCGCGTCGGCACCATTCCAGCGCGGCTGACCGGCTATGGCGAGGCCTGGGATGGCGACCGCTGCGTGCTTTGGGCCGAAGGCATCGTTCAGCAATCGGCGGTGTTCGGCGAGGATTTGCATCTGATCCGGCGTATCGAGGCCGATGTCGGCGGCAACGAGATCCGGCTGTCGGACCGCGTCGTCAACCATGGCTTCAATCGCACGCCGCACATGTATTTTTACCACGTCAATGTCAGCCACCCCTTGCTCGACGAGGGTTCGCGCTATCTGGCGCCGATCCGCGACGTCGTCTGGGCTGGCCATGCAGGCGAACGCTACGAGGCGCAGAAGGTCGGCTACCGCACCGTGCCGGCGCCGCGACTGGGCTTCAGCGAGCAGGTCTGGCAGCATGAGATGGCGGCGGACGCCAATGGCGAGGTGCCGGTGGCGGTGGTCAACGATCAGCTCGGGCTCGGCTTCGAAGTGATCACGCGCAAGGATCAGCTGCCTTGCGCCTACCAATGGCAGAATTTCCAGGCAGGGCAGTATGCGCTGGGCATAGAGCCCTCGACACACCATGTCTTGGGCAATCTCGCGGCGCGCGAGCGAGGCGAGATGATCTGGCTGGAGCATGGCGAAAGCCGTTCTTACGACGCGGTGTTCCGAGTGCTCGACGGCGCCGGCGCGATCGCGGCGGCCGAAGCAAAGATCGCGTCGATCGCCAGGCAGCCGCAACAGGATTATCCTGTGCCGTCGGGCAATTTCCCGGGATTGGCGGACAGGGCATGATGCGAAACGAATGCTCCGGCTGGCGGGCCGGAAATCGGAGGTCGATGTGATGGAGAAAAAGCGCGACTACAGCCTGGTCGGGGAAAGCACGCGCATCGCGATCGAGACCGGGCTGGCCTCGGCCGAGTGGTATCACACCGATGTGCCGCGCAAGGCGATGAAAGAGCTGATGCAACGCTCGGACGGGCCGGCGATCCGCGACACGATCATCTGGATCGCTGCCATATTGGGTTCCGCCGCCGGGATCGCCTGGTTCTGGGGGACGTGGTGGGTGGTGCCGTTCCTGCTCGTCTATGGCGTGCTCTATGGCTC
>NZ_RZTF01000613.1:231-2408 GCF_004023175.1 Mesorhizobium sp. M7A.F.Ca.MR.362.00.0.0 | reverse complement strand
GAGAACACAAAGTCCAACGGGTCGACAAACTGTTCTTGCTCGGGCTCGAGCTCTAAGTTGGCGACGCGAGCTCGATCAAAACGAGATAAAGTCTTCAGCATCGCATGCATGCTAGTTCCCTTCGGCGTCGGTTGTAAGCCCTCTAATGAACCGTCCTCACGTCGAGGGCGTCGCAGATTGCCCCTATTCGCCAAGGCTCGAAAATGGTGTAATTGACCAACCGACCAAGTCGACGGCCCGCTGAAGGATCTCAGCGGTTTGGGTACGGCTAGGTGAAGCGACGATGACATGTCCTATCCAATCTCTCGTATCGCCTTTTCTGTTGATCGCCGTCGTGGGTTCGACATAGAATTTGATCTCGGCGACACCTGGCAAAGCGGCCGCCCGACTCTCGCCAGCGATCGAATTGATAGTGCCATCGCGATCAGGAACAAAGATCCGCGCGGCCGCAGTCTGCGAATGCCTTCTGTGCAAATCCCATTCTTCTCCGATGGCAAGCTTGATGTGCTCGGTGATGAGATCGACACCGTAAGCTAGCTGAACCAGTTCAGGATCGGGCGAACCCCCAAGACGCGGATTGACCTCAATGACGACAGGGCCGAGCTTCGTCCACCGGAATTCAATGCAGGTTGGTCCCCAGCCAAGACCGAGAGCTCGCAAACAGCCCCGCGAAACATCGGCGATACGCTTATGCTCGTCATCAGTCAGCGGGGCGGGAAAGGTGATTTCACGAAAGACGAAATGCGGTGGGAGGCCGAAGTCGGCGGCTGAAATGCCAATGACCTCATTTCCCATTATCTCGGCGCAATAGTAGGGGCCCAGTGCGAATTCTTCGACAAGTATCCTCGGCGAAGACCGCCATATGTGCTCCCCGCCCAACAGATAGGTCGTATGTTCAGCCAACTCGTCAACGTTGCGGCACAATCGGACACCCCGGCTGCCGCTGCCCACGGCTGGCTTAACAATCACCGGCAGGCCGATTTCATCGGCAGAGCTTTCTATGTCCGCCGCATCCGCTGCCAAGCGATAAGCAGGTATTGCAACGCCGGCCTCCGCGAGAAGCTGACGTTGAGTGAATTTGTTGCAGCATCGTTCAATGGATTCGGGGTTCGGTCCCGGTAAATCGAAATGGCGGCAGAGCTTGCCAACTGTCGCATAGAACGAGTCCCCGACGGACGTAATGCCAGCAATGTCATAGGTTGCACGTATCAGGGAACATTCGCGGATCAGCGCATCGAGATTGTCTGTATCGACACGGATAGCCTCAATGCCATCCGCCGCAAGATAGTCGTACCGAGCTGGATCAGCCGACAGGGCAATTGGATGAAGACCAAGACGCAGGGCCGCTTGGACGTATAGCGGACCATTATACCTTGAACCTTCAACCAGGATGAGAGCTCTTCTTGCCATTGGCCGTTGACTCCAAGGTTGCGTGTTGCGGCGGTCCTGAGCGTAAGCCCGTGCCTGATCTCAGACCTCGCAGTGAATACCATTATCAGCGATTTGCGGTCGCAAAGATTCTGTAAATTTAGTTTCAAGGATCTGTTGCAACGGCGTAAGCGCTCAGCCGAGGCCGTTCCTCGTTCGGGTCGATCCGGCGTATCAACTGTGCCAGGCGTGAAAGGCAATCGGAACCGAGCTGCGTCCGACGCCTCTTGTCGCTGAACTCATCCACCATAAATCAAATCACGAAGCCGTAGGTTGGTGGTTGGTGAGTCATGAAGCCACAGATTGGTGTCGTCACTCTTGGGGTCGACGACTTAGGGCCCGAGACGGAATAACCGCGGCATTCTAACGGGTAGCGGGTGATATTGTGTAATTCCATTCGCCGTGGAAGGAGTCATGCTTGAGGTTGATGGCGGCCATTTCGGCGTCGGTGACCTTGCTCGCCTTGGGATACTCGTTTTCGTCGAGGCAGCACTGAACGTCGAGGCCTTTGTCCGTCGTGGTCGCGCCGATCAGTTGGACGATGACCTTGTGGCTGATCAGCGGCTTGCCGCGCCAGTTCTGCGTGATGAAGGCAAAGAGGCGATGCTCGATACGGTTCCACTTGCTCGTGCCGGGTGGGTGGTGGGCAACCGTAATGGATAGCCCGGTTTCATTGGCGAAGGCCTGAAGCTCGCGCTTCCACAAGCGGACACGAGCGCCGTTGCTGCCGCCGCAATCAGCGGTGATGA
>NZ_RZTF01000613.1:0-221 GCF_004023175.1 Mesorhizobium sp. M7A.F.Ca.MR.362.00.0.0 | reverse complement strand
GTGATGAGCAGGCTGGTAGAGCCGAGATAGCGGCTCTTTCCCAGGGCATGCCGCCAGCGCCGGATGCTCTCGACGGCGAAGGCCGCGGTATCGTGATCGATACCAACATTGACCCAGCCCGAGTTGGCCGCGATGTCGTAGACACCATAGGGCGCAACCTTGCCGAGTTCGGGTATCTTGAAGTCGTGGACGCGTACCGGCTCGGGATCGCCTTTGGGCCG
>NZ_RZTF01000612.1:0-2425 GCF_004023175.1 Mesorhizobium sp. M7A.F.Ca.MR.362.00.0.0 | reverse complement strand
ACGGCTCGGGTTCGACGGCTACTTTCGCGGTCGGTTCATCCCTTGGAGTCTCCACGGACGGCTGGGCAGCCGTCTTGCGTGCCTCGCTCCGGTCCGACACCGCCCTCGCCTGCTCACCGACCGCGGCGATCTCACGACGCCAATCGGCGATGGAAGCGTCGGCGACAGGACGCGATCCCGGCGATTCAACCGTGATTGGCTCGGCGGCGACGCGGGCGCTAACTTCGGCAAGTGTCATCGATGGCTTTGCCGGGCTGGGATCGGGGCGCGCAGGCGTTTCCATGCGCGCGACCACCGGCTCGGCCGCCGGCAACTGTGCCTGGACTTCCGCCAGCGTGACTGGCTTCCTGCCTTCGGGGGCGGCATGCAGGTCGGCACGGAATGCTTCCACGTCGGGGGCCGCATAGGCGCTCGACGCGCGCTCCAGATCCTGGCTCAGCTCATCGGCGTCGCCCGGCTGCTTGCGGCCGCCGTCGCTGTCTTCGATGATCCGCCTGATGGAAGCCAGTATCTCTTCCATGGAAGGTTCGCGCTGTGCGCTGCTTGCCGTTGCCATCGTCACATCCGCCGCCTTTGTGACCCCTGTGGGTTTCCGCTCCGGCAGAGCCGGATCGAATCATGGCGACAGCGTAACCGACGGATCGCCGCACGAGAATCCCCAATCTGGGGACTTGTGGGATTTCAACAGATTAGCGCGATCTGCAACCCGAGTGCGAAAGATCCTGCTCAAACGGGGAACACGGCCAGTCCTGGCCGAACGCCTCAGCGGCCGTCCGGCGTGCGCAGGCCGTACCACTTGTCCTTGACCGCGTTGTAATGCTCTTCAGGCTTGTACTTCGCTACCTGCAAGCCAAGGCGGTCGACGGACAGACGGCCGGTCGCCTGCAGAATGGCGTAGCTCGCCACCACCACATCATGTTCGTAACCGGCCTGGTTGATCTGGGCGGTGATGACCGTCGCCTGTGCGTTGAGGACGTCGAGCGTGGTGCGCTGGCCGACATTGCGTTCTTCGATGACACCGTTCAGTGCCAGCTTCGCGGCCTCGATCACTTGCCTGTTGGCCGTCAGCTGCTGCTGCGCGGCGGTATACTCGGTCCAGGCGGCGGTGACGGCCTGGCGCACCTGATCGCGGCTGACGTCGACCTGGATGCGGGCCTGGCTGAGTGATTCCTTGTTCTGGCGCACGATCGCCGAGGTGCGGCCACCCGAATAGATCGGGATGGTCAGCGTTGCCCCGACACTGGCCGAATTGGTCGTGCCATCCTGCGAACCGACGCCTGGCAAAGGCGAGGTATTGCGATAGGCGCTCGAAACGCCGGCGGAAGCCGACAGCTGCGGCAACAGCGCGCCTTCGGCCGACTTCACCGAAAACGCGGCGGCGTCGACCAGATGCTGCGTGGCAAGGATGGCCGGATGCTCGTTCGAGGCCACCCCGACGGCGGCGGCGAGGCTCGACGGCAACAGCTTTGCCACCGGCGAAGCGCCCTTGAGCTTGCCCGGCTCGTCGCCGACGATCTGGCGATAGAGCGCCGCACTTGCCAGCGCCTGCGCCCGGGCAGCACTCAGCGATGCCACCGCGGCGGCGCGTGAAGCGTCGGCCTGGGCGACATCGGTGCGCGTGCCTTCACCAACTTCGAAACGCGAACGCGCCGCGCGCGCCGTTTCGGTCAGGAACTGCAGGTTCTGCTCGGTCAGCACAGCGACCTGCCGGTCGCGAATCACGTTCATATAGGCCTGGGCCGCGCTGAACAGGATACCCTCTTCGGTGTTGCGCAGGCTTTCGACCGAAGCCCGGACCTGCGCTTCGGCGGCAGCGACATTGTTCCTGGTCTGAAAGCCGTCGAACAGCGTCTGGTCGATCTGGACGCCAAAATTGCCGGTGGTCAGCCGCACGCTTGAATTGGTGCCGTTGAGATGGCTGCTCGAATAATCGATATTCGCCGAGCCGGTGACAACCGGACGGTAGCCCGACTTGGCGATGGCGACGCCCTCGTCGGTGACGCGAACGCCGGCGCGGGATGCATTCAGCGAAGAATTGTACTGGTAGGCCTTTGCAAGCGCGCCGGAGATGGTTTCGGCTGAAGCGGCCAGTGGGGACAGCATGGTCGCCGAAACGAGGACGGCGGTGAAAAGTGACTTGCGTAAAGACGGCACGGTTAAACCCTCATTCGTTTTCCATGGGAACCGCGCCGCGCCTGCTTCTCTCATTGATCAGCCGGCGCCGCGTGTTCGATGTTCCCTGCTGCTCACCCCAAAGTGCCCCCAGTTTGGCATCAGCAGCGATCGTTCAAATGCAAGCGACCATGACAAAGCCTCTGCTGCAAGGCCAAATCATTCAGAATTCGAAAGCACTAATGCGTTCAAACCCCGGTAGTGGCTTAATTGCCGCATTAAATGCCCGTCTTCCGGTTACAACCCCCCCGGC
>NZ_RZTF01000611.1:0-2438 GCF_004023175.1 Mesorhizobium sp. M7A.F.Ca.MR.362.00.0.0 | reverse complement strand
CGGCATCAGCAAAGCCGTCGACGACATGGTCATGGTGCTGGAAGGCAATCCGGAGGAGCTGGAGGCGCGCGGCGAGCGCAACCAGCAGGCGCCCTTCGAGTCCGACGACCTGTTCTTCACCGTGTTCATCGGCATATGGATAACCATTATGGTCGGCAGTCTTGCTGTCTCCATCTTGCCGCCGATCTTCGGCCAGAAGCTTGGTCCCGGCCGTTACCGCTGGCTCGGCATGACCTTCGAGCCAAGCCGGCGACCCTCCCGTAGTGGCTGGTCGTCGGGAAGTTCCAGCGGCGGCTGGTCTTCGGGGTCAAGCAGCGGTGGAGGCTTTTCCGGCGGCGGCGGTTCGTCCGGCGGCGGCGGCTCGTCGGGAAGCTGGTGATGGCATGACGATACCCAGCATCAGCCTGTCGAAACGCGACCGCCTCGCCTCGGCTGTCCTGATTGCCGCGGTCGTGCTGTTCTCCTGCGTCATGTCCTACGCGGCCGACCTGCCGGCGCTGACCGGCCGTGTCGTCGACAATGCCGGCATCATCGATGCCGCGACCAAGGCGGCGCTGACGCGGAAGCTTGCCGGTTTCGAGACAAAAGGTTCCGACCAGATCGTCGTCGCGACGATCCCCAGCCTCGATGGCGAGGAGATCGAGCCTTACGCCAACCGCCTGTTCCGCTTCTGGAAACTTGGGCAGGCGAAGGAGAACAATGGCGTGCTCCTGCTGGTTGCCCCGAACGACCGCAAGATGCGCATCGAGGTCGGTTATGGGCTGGAAGGTACGCTGACCGACCTGCATACCAAGCTCATCATCGAAAACGACATGGTGCCGGCCTTCCGCGCCGGCGACTTCTCCGGCGGCATCAGCAAAGCCGTCGATGACATGGTCATGGTGCTGGAGGGCAATCCCGAAGAACTGGAAGCGCGAGGCAAGCGCAATCCCGCCGATGACGGCACGTCCATCGATCCGATCGTTGCCGTGTTCCTGATCCTGTGGGCGACGATGTTTTTCGGCGGGTTGGCGATGGCGTTCCTGCCGCCGATGTTCGGCACGAAGCTGTCGCCGGGCGTGTACAGATGGCTGGGCATGACGTTTCGTTACGGCCGTGGGCCAAGCGGGTACTCGGGCAGCAGTGGCTGGACAACGGGTTCGTCTTCGGGCGGCTGGTCGTCGGGGAGCTCCGGTGGTGGCTGGTCTTCGGGATCAAGCGGCGGTGGCGGGTTTTCCGGTGGCGGCGGCTCATCGGGTGGTGGCGGTTCTTCAGGAAGCTGGTGAGACATATCATGGCAACACGACCAATCAGCCCGCAGGATCATGAGCGCATCGCAACCACGATCCGCGCCGCCGAGGAGAAAACCGACGGCGAGATCTACTGCGTCGTGGCGCATGCCAGCGACGGCTATTTCTTCCCGGCCGCCTTCATGGCGACCGTGTGCATGCTGATCGTCAGCCTGGCGGTCGGCTACGGTCTGGAGGCCTGGTGGCTGTCGATCCGGCTGCCGCATTTCGTCCTCGCCCAGCTCCTGGCGCTTGCCTGCGTGCTGGCCTTGTTGTGGGCGCAGCCCGGCCTGCGCATCCATCTGGTGCCGAGGCGGCTGCGCTACCAGGCGGCGCACGCCAACGCGAGCAAGCAGTTCCTTGCCCGCAACGTCCACCGCACCACGGCGCGCACCGGCGTGCTGGTCTTCGTCTCGATCGCTGAACGCTATGCCGAAGTGGTTGCCGATTCGGGCATCGACGCCAAGGTCGGCCAGCATGTCTGGGACGGTGTCGTGCGCGACCTTACCGCGCATGCCGGCGACGACCGGCTTGCCGACGGCTTCGTCAAGGCGATCGAGCAGGTGGGTGCGGTGCTGGCCGAGCATTTCCCGGTCACGGTGGGCGACAGCAACGAACTTGACGACCATCTCGTCGAAATCTGAAAGCCCGCCCGCAAACGCTACTCAGCCGGACGCCTGACGCGGCTTTCTGCGCTTCCGGCCTTCGACCGAAGCACTCACTGAGCGGCCTTGGCAGGCAGGCTTCGGCCGGCGTAGGCCGGTGCTCACGTACAAAAGTAAGCTCCGCTCCGGTTCTCGAAAGCCACGCCATCCGCCTCGGCTGAGCGCGTTTTCAAGCAGGCTTGCCCGATGTCATCAGTGTCATGATCGCCTGTGAGAAAGCAGCCGGCGGGCCGCCGGGACTCTTGCAATCGGGCGATGCGGGTTTATGGTTAACAAATCATGAATACGCTGACGATCGACATCCGGAAAGCCGACCCGCGCGATGCCAGTGCCATCGCCGAGGTGCATCTGGAGGCCTGGCGCGGCGCCTATTCCGGCATCATTCCGCACCGCACCCTGACATCGATGATCAACCGTCGAGGTGCCGACTGGTGGGCAAATGCGATTCGCCGCGCCGCCACTGTTCTGGTGGTCGAGATCGGCGGAAAGATCGCCGGCTATGCGA
>NZ_RZTF01000060.1:20795-23422 GCF_004023175.1 Mesorhizobium sp. M7A.F.Ca.MR.362.00.0.0 | reverse complement strand
CCACGATGCCGATGGGCGCCATGGCGATCGGCAGGCGCGCCATGAAGCCGGCGGCCGCAAAGCCCTTGGCTCCGGGGGCACGAAAGATTTCCGCGTAGGGATTTTGCATCGGTTGGTTCCTCGACAAAGGACGATTGGACAATTACATACGGAGCGTATGATCATTAAATAGACCATACGTCGCGTATGTCAATTGGCATACGTTGCGTATGTGAATAGGGCCAGAAGCCATGCACAGACCCCGCAAGGAGATGATCGCCGAGACGCGCGCCAAGCTAATCGCGGCGGCCCGTCATGCCTTCGGCACAACAGGCTATGCGGAAGCCTCGATGGATGATTTCACCGCTTCGGCCGGGCTGACGCGCGGCGCGCTCTATCATCATTTCGGCGACAAGAAGGGGCTGCTGCAGGCGGTCATAGCCCAGATTGACGGCGAGATGGCGGCGCGCATCAATGAGGTCGCGTCGAGAGCGCCGACCCGTTGGCAACATTTCGTCGACGAGTGCTCGACCTATATCGAGATGGCGCTGGAGCCGGAAATCCAGCGCATCATGTTCCGGGATGGCCCGGCCGTGCTGGGGGATCCAGCGCAATGGCCGAATTGCAGTGCGTGCATCGCTTCAATGACCGACCATCTGACCGCGCTGCAGGAGGAGGGGGTCGTTGTCTCCAGCCTCGACCCCGAGACGGCCTCGCGATTGATCAACGGAGCGAGCAGCCAGGCAGCGCAACGGATCGCCAATTCGAGCGACCCCGAAGCGACGTCGAAGAAGGTGGTGACGGCGTTCAAGCAACTGCTCGAAGGCCTGCTCAAGAAGCCGGACCCGCAGTCGAATTGAAGTTCACACCGGAGCTTTCGTGCCGGCAGCTGTTCCCGATAGGAATTTTTTCTTGACTCGGTGACCTCAGCTAAGGTACATATTCGTCCATGGTGCTGATTTGCGCCAGTGACCCGCCGCACAGGCGGGTTTTTCGTTTGATGCTCCGTCAGCCTACGCGCCGGCGAAGGCTCCGAAGAAACCCGTTAGCCCGAATTCGTTGCCCTTTGGCGTCAGGGCCGGCAATTGACAATCGCCGGGTTGAGTCCATCCTCTTCCACCATCTCTGAGGCGGAGATTCGGGGCACATGTGGGATTTTGAGATCGGCCGGTCGGTGTCCATCATGATGCGGACCTGGCCGTTCATCGTCTTTCGCATGATCGTCTATTTCGGCATCACGCTGGCCTACATTATGGCGACGGGCAGCGGCGCCTCGGTCGGCTATGGCGTCGGCCATATCTCCACTGATCCCGACGGGCCCATGTCCTTTGCCCTGTGGGGCGGCGTGGTCGGGTTTGGCCTCGTCTCGATCGCTGTGTATTGGATCCGCGAATACATCCTCTATGTCGTCAAGGCCGGCCACATCGCCGTCATGGTTCATCTGATCGACGGCCGCGACATTCCCGGCGGTCAGGACCAGATCGCCTATGCCAGGGATATCGTGACCCAGCGTTTCGCCGAGGCCAACATCCTTTTCGTCGTCGACCAACTCGTCAAGGGCGCCATCCGCGCCATCACCGGCCTGCTCGGCGGCATCGCCGCCTTCCTGCCGATACCGGGCCTGAGCGGCCTGGTCTCCTTCATCAACACGGTGATCCGCCTGTCGCTGACCTATGTCGACGAGATCATCCTCGGCTACAACATCCGCATCAATTCAGCCTCGCCCTTCGAGACGGCGCGCCAGGGCGTCGTGCTCTATGCCCAGAACGGCAAGGTCATGGTCAAGAACGCCGTCTGGCTGGCGGTCATCATGTGGGGCGTGTCGTTCATCATCTTTCTGATGATGCTGGCGCCTGCCGGCGCCATTCTCTTCCTGATGCCTGGCCAGCTCGCCGGCTGGGCTTTTGTGCTCGCCATCGTCTTCGCCTGGGCATTCAAGGCGGCGTTCATTGAACCCTTCGCCATCGCCTGCTTGATGCAGGTCTATTTCAAGACCATTGCGGGCCAGGTGCCGGATCCGGCCTGGGACGCCCGGCTGGCCGAGGCGTCGTCGAAGTTCAGGGAGCTCAAGGACAAGGCGCTCGCCTCCTTCGGCGGTTCGCGCTGGGGTACGGCCGGCGCCACACCCTGATCGGCTGGGCGGATGGTGTCTGGTGAGGCAGGAACGGTGTTGAGGCGCGCCACGGTGGATTTGAGCTGTGTCTCGCCTTGCCCGGAAAAAGTCTCGCTCATGATCAGCTCCGGCAGCGGCAGCCGCCGTCCCCAGCCATGCGTTTCAAGGTCCGGTTTGGGAGCGAACTCGGAAACACGGCCGACGCAGAGATAGGCGATCGGCGTTACGTGATCCGGAATGGCCAACAGCCGCTTCAGCGCCTCAGCCTCGATGATGCTCACCCAGCCGACACCGACGCCCTCGGCACGCGCGGCCAGCCAGAAATTCTGCACCGCGCAGACGGTGCTGTAGAGATCCATCTCCGGATTGTGCCAGCGTCCCAGCGGCGAACCCTTCGAGCGCTGCCTATCGCAGGTGATGCAGATGTTGAGTGCGCTCTCGCAGATGCCTTCCAGCTTGAGCTTGCGATACAGCGCCTGTTTTTCCGCCTCGATCGCCGGCAGTTCCTGTTCGCGCGCGGCCAGGAACAGGTCGC
>NZ_RZTF01000060.1:0-20785 GCF_004023175.1 Mesorhizobium sp. M7A.F.Ca.MR.362.00.0.0 | reverse complement strand
GCGCACCTCCGCCCGTCGCTCGATGTCACGAATGACAATGAAATTCCATGGCTGCATGAAGCCGACCGATGGCGCGTGATGGGCAGCAAGCAGCAGCCGCGCCAGCACGTCGTCATCGATCGCGGTGGGCAGGAAATGGCTGCGCACGTCGCGCCGTGTGAACATGGCGCGATAGACCGCATCGCGCGCACTCTGGTCAAATCCGCCGCCAACAGCAGCGGTCAGGTGTTCCGGCATCGCTTGTCCCCTTGCGATTGCAATTGATATCATCCGCCTGACCATGCGGATGACGATGCCTGCCAGGCCGGTCTTCTGGCTCGGGATCAACCCGCGTCCGGTGCCTTCCCGTCATCGACAGTGGCATTTACCGGCGCGGTCCCCCTCACAGCGTTGGGCACGCCACGGAATTCAACCGTGTTCCCGATTCTCCCGCTTGCGGCGGGCACCAGGCAGTACCAAAAACCTTACGCCGAAGTGCTGAGGACGCCAATGCTTGCAGCGACGCGAATGGACGCAGTCGCGATTTTCCCCAGTCATCGGCCGCCCGTGCATGGCCTTTGTCGATCCGGGTCACTAGATTAGGACGATGACCACCCGTCTCTACACCCATCCGATCTTCCTCGATCATCTCACGCCGCCCGGACATCCCGAGCGGCCCGACCGCTTGCGTGCCATCGAGCGCGTGCTCGATGAGGAAGCCTTTGCCGGGCTCGATCGTATCCAGGCGCCGGAAGGCGACGAGGCCACCATCCTCTACGCGCATCCCGCCGATTTCGTCGCCCGCGTGCGCGCCGCCATTCCCGACGAGGGGATTGCCCGCATCGATGCCGACACCACTGCCAGTCCGAAGAGCTGGCAAGCGGCGATCACCGCGATCGGCGCCGCTAACGCCGCCGTCGATGACGTCTTTTCGGGCCGCGCCGACAACGTCTTCGTCGCCGCCCGGCCGCCCGGCCATCATGCCGAAAAGACTACGGCCATGGGCTTCTGCCTGTTCAACACGGCGGCGATCGCGGCGCGTTATGCGCAGAAGAAACACGGTGTCGAGCGCGTTGCCATCGTCGACTGGGACGTGCATCACGGCAATGGCACGCAGGATATTTTCTGGGACGATCCGTCGGTGCTCTATTGCTCGACACACCAGATGCCGCTTTATCCCGGCACCGGAGCGAAGAACGAAACGGGCGCCGGCAACATCGTCAACGCACCACTGGCGCCGCAGACTGGCAGCGAGGTGTTTCGCGATGCCTTCCTGTCGCGCGTCCTGCCCGCGCTCGACAATTTCGCGCCCGACCTGATTATCATTTCGGCGGGGTTCGACGCGCACCACCGCGATCCGCTGGCCGAGATCAATCTGACCGAGGATGATTTCGATTGGGCGACCGGCCAACTGATGCAGCGCGCGGCACGCCACAGCGGCAACCGGCTCGTCAGCCTGCTCGAGGGCGGCTACGATCTGCAGGGATTGGCATTTTCGGTCGCCGCCCATGTCGGGCGACTGATGAAAGGATGAATGATGGCCGATGAGACCAACGAAGACGTCAAGGCGATGAGCTTCGAGCAGGCACTCGATGCGCTGGAGAAGATCGTCGATGATCTGGAGCGTGGCGACGTGCCGCTCGACCAGTCGATCAAGATCTATGAACGTGGCGAGGCGCTGAAGGCGCATTGCGACCGGCTGCTGAAGGCCGCCGAGGACAAGGTCGAGAAGATCAGGCTGTCGCGCGACGGCAAGCCGGTCGGAACGGAGCCGCTCGACGCGGATTGAGGCCCGGTCCGAACATAGGCTCGCCTCACCGGTTTTTGGACATGATCATGATCGAGGATATAACTCGTCCCGATTGAAACAGCTCAAGGACAAGAGGAGATACGGAAGCGATGTGCAGAAACATCAAGACCCTGTTCAATTTTGATCCGCCGGCAACCAATGACGAGGTGCGCGACGCGGCTCTTCAGTTCGTCCGCAAGCTGAGCGGAACGACGCGGCCCTCGAAGCAGAACCAGCACGCCTTCGACCATGCCGTCGAAGCCATCGCGGCCTCGGCGCGCGAACTGCTCGATTCCCTGGAAACCCATCAGCATCCGCGTAATCGCGAAGAGGTGGCGGCCAAGCTGCGGGCAAAGGCGGCCATTCGCTTTGCCTGACGCGGCCAGGCGGCCTTCGACGGCCGACAAGGAGAGTCCATGAGCTTCTTCCCCGGGAAAGACCCTGAGGCAGGCGACGCCTTTGCCAGCGACCAGATCGAATTGATGGTCATCCCGAACGCCAAGGACATCGGCGGTTTTCAGGTGCGCCGTGCCCTGCCGACGGCAAAAAGGCGGCTTGTGGGGCCGTTCATCTTCTTCGACCGCATGGGCCCGGCGATCCTGCGGGCCGGCCAGGCGCTCGACGTCCGCCCGCATCCGCATATCGGCCTGTCGACGGTCACCTATCTGTTCGACGGCAAGATCCGGCATCGCGATTCACTCGGCACCGAAATGGTTATTCAGCCCGGCGACGTGAATTTGATGACCGCCGGCCGCGGCATCGTCCATTCGGAGCGTACGCCGGAGGAACTGCGTGGCGCGCCGATGTCGGTGTCCGGCCTGCAGACATGGCTGGCGCTGCCGGACGACAAGGAAGAGGTGGCACCGGTGTTCGAGAACACAGGAGCGCTCAGGCTCCCCGAGATCGATGCCGAAGGCGTCAACGGGCGCCTCATCATCGGCGATTTCCAGGGGTTGCGGTCGCCGGTCAGGGCTGACTCGGAGACGCTCTACGCCGACCTGCGCCTGGCGCCCGGCGCCAGCGTGAAAATCCCTGCCGATGCGGAAGAGCGCGCCATTTACACGCTGGAAGGCGAGGTCTCGATATCAGGTGACGTCTTTCCGGCGGAACGGCTGCTGGTGTTCCGTCCCGGTGACGAGATCGTCGTATCGTCGCAGACCGGTGCACATTTCATGCTGTTTGGCGGCGCCTCGCTCGGTTCGAAGCGTTACATCTGGTGGAATTTCGTCTCGTCGTCGAAGGAGCGCATCGAACAGGCCAAGCAAGAATGGAAGACGGGCCGCTTCGACATCGTTCCCGGAGACGAGGAAGAGTTCATCCCGCTGCCGGAAAGCTGATGCCCGTCGCCGGAAAGTGGCAGAACGAAATGCATAGACAAAAGACTAGGGCCTGATCCGCGTCACTGACACGCATTTACTTTCGCCGGCCGGCGGCCTATTCGCCCATCAACCGAAAGCCCGAGCACCGTGAACGCAACGCCGCATACGCCGCTTCTCGACAAGGTCCGCATCCCGGCCGACCTGCGCACGCTTGCCGAAAGCGAACTGCCACAATTGGCGTCCGAGCTTCGCGCCGAGCTGGTCGACGCCGTGTCCCGCACGGGTGGTCATCTGGGCGCCGGGCTTGGCGTGGTCGAGCTGACAGTGGCGCTGCACTATGTCTTCAACACCCCCGATGACAGGCTGATCTGGGATGTCGGCCACCAGGCCTATCCGCACAAGATCCTGACCGGCCGCCGCGACCGTATCCGCACGCTGCGTCAGGAAGGCGGTCTGTCCGGCTTCACCCGCCGCGCCGAGAGCGAGTACGATCCCTTCGGCGCCGCCCACTCCTCGACATCGATATCGGCCGGCCTCGGCATGGCCGCCGCCCGCGATCTCTCCGGCGGCCGCAACAACGTCATTGCCGTCATCGGTGACGGCGCCATGTCTGCCGGCATGGCCTATGAGGCGATGAACAATGCCGGTGCGCTCGATGCACGGCTGATCGTCATTCTCAACGACAACGACATGTCGATCGCGCCGCCGACCGGCGCGATGAGCGCCTATCTGGCGCGGCTGGCCTCCGGCAAGGCCTATATCGGCCTGCGCGATTTCGGCAAGAAACTGACTTCCTATCTCGGCAAGCGCGCGGATCGTGCGATCACAAGGGCGGTCGAGCATGCACGCGGCTACGTCACCGGCGGCACGCTGTTCGAGGAACTCGGCTTCTATCACATCGGCCCGATAGACGGCCACAATCTGGAGCACCTGATCCCGGTCCTGAAAAATGTCCGCGACAATGGCGAAGGCCCGGTGCTCATCCATGTCGTCACCCAGAAGGGCAAGGGCTATGCGCCGGCCGAAGCCGCCGCCGACAAATATCACGGCGTCAACAAGTTCGACGTCATCACCGGCGCGCAGGCCAAGGCGCCAGCCAACGCACCGGCCTACACCAAGGTGTTCGCCGAAAGCCTGGTCCAGGAGGGCCGCGAGGACGACCGCATCGTCGCCGTCACGGCCGCTATGCCGAGCGGCACCGGTCTCGACCTGTTCGGCGAAGCGTTCCCGTCGCGCACCTTCGATGTCGGCATCGCCGAACAGCACGCGGTGACCTTCGCCGCCGGCCTTGCCACCGAAGGCTACAAGCCGTTCACGGCCATCTATTCCACCTTCCTGCAGCGCGCCTACGACCAGGTCGTCCACGACGTCGCTATTCAGAAACTGCCGGTGCGGTTTCCCATCGACCGCGCCGGTTTCGTCGGCGCCGATGGCGCGACCCATTGCGGCGCCTTCGACACCACCTTCCTGGCGACACTGCCGGGTTTCGTCGTCATGGCGGCCGCCGACGAGGCGGAGCTGCGCCACATGGTGCGCACCGCGGCGAGCTATGATGAGGGCCCGATCGCCTTCCGCTATCCGCGCGGCAACGGTATCGGCGTCGACATGCCGGAGCGCGGCTCGGTTCTCGAAATCGGCAAGGGCCGCATCGTCAAGGAGGGTACCAAGGTTGCATTGCTGTCTTTCGGCACGCGGCTGCAGGATTGCCTGATCGCCGCGGAGGAGCTAGGTGCTGCCGGGCTGTCCACCACGGTCGCCGACGCCCGTTTCGCCAAGCCGCTCGACCAGGATCTGATCCGGCGGCTGGCCCGCTCGCATGAGGTGCTGGTGACGGTGGAGGAGGGCGCCGTCGGCGGCTTCGCCAGCCACGTGCTGCAGTTCCTTGCCCATGAGGGCCTGCTGGAAAGCGGCCTGAAGGTGCGTCCGCTGGTGCTGCCCGACGCGTTCAGCGACCACGCCAAGCCGGAAAAGATGTATGCCGATGCCGGGCTCGATGCCGCCGGCATCGTGCGCACCGTGTTCGTGGCACTCGGGCACACAGTCCACGCCCAGCGCGCCTGAATCCCAGCGCGCCTGAATCAAAGTCTCAAAGACTTGAATCAGTTTGCCGGCAAGCGATCTTAAGGCATTGTTTACGCTGCCGTTTGGCGCTTTGCTTACCGTGTCTCTTGGCCGTTTTTCAATGGCGCCCTGCTAGATCGTGACCAGGCAGGGAGACAACAACAATGAAAACGCTTCTGTGCGGCGCAGCACTTTGCGCCGTTATCATCGCGCCGGCCACAGCCGAAACGCGCTATGACCGCAGCCTCGAAAAGGCGGCGATGGGCATCATCGCCGGCAAGATGGGCGACATCCGCGGCGGCTTTTCCTTCAAGCAGGTGCCGCAATTGGTGGTTCTGCCGGCCCCTGTTCCCGCGCCTGCGGGTGCCATCGAGCCTGCACGCGAGCAAGCTTCGGGCGGCCGTGAGGATGGCTTGTCTCCAGCCGTCGAGCGCCCGGTTTCGCGAACCGTATTCTGAGCTGAAGGCCAACAAGCCTTGATCGGGATTGCCCGATCGTTTCATCGCGCTTGCCGCTGTGCAGGCGATCTAAAAAGCGTCGGCGATGCTACTCCGCCGCAACCAGCTCCGCTTGCTGCGCCGATTTCTCGGGGCGCCAGGATTGCGCCGCGTGGCGGGCGCGGTCTGCCAGGGCGGCTAGGCGTCCGCGCAGGTTTCGTCCACCCACCACCGACGACAAGATCACCGAATGCGTCGCAAAGCGGCGCTTGAAATCCTCGCCGCCGCAGAGAAAATCGATCGTGGTCAAGCCCCGGTCAAACGACCACTGGATGTAATCCATCATCAAGACCATCCCCGGCGAGGCCCGTTCGAAGGCCGGATCATAGGTGGTGACGAAAGCCATCATCGTTCCATGCTGCTCGAAATTGATCGAGATGGCGATGATCTCGTCTTCGCGTTCGAGCACGAAGATGCGCAGCAATCCAAGCTTGGCCAGAACGGATATGAGTGCCGCCAGCGCGGGGGAGCCTTCGTCGAAGAGGTCCGAAACGCGGCCGTGTTTTGCAAGCCACAACCGCTTCAGCGCCGCGACGCGCTCCAGCACCGGCTCGCGGGCTTCCTGTGCATCCATCAGGCGGAAACGCAGCGCGCCGCCTTCCTCCATGAATTTGTAGCCACGGCGATAGTTTTGCCGAGTTTTCTTCGACTGGCTTTCAAACCATTGTGCGCCGCGTTGCCCGGCGCCGGAAACTCGATAGCTGACCTCGCTGCGGTGGCTTGGCTGCAAGATATTGCTCTGGCCTGGGGCGGCGGGACCAAGCAGGGTCCGGAATCGGGCATCAGGCAACAGACGATTGAGGTAGGCAAGATCGAAGCCGCCATCGTCGAGGATATGTTGCCAGAGTTGCGGCAGGATCTGTGGCTCGGCATCGGGAGCAACCAGGACATCGCCATAGTCGCAGTGATCTTTCGCCGCCCATTCCAGCATACGGATGCCCGAGCGCCAGAAGGTCGCGAGCGCAATGACGGCCTCGAGACGCTCGCCGCTCCAGACCAGGCCGATCCTGAGACCGCGACGGTCCTGATGCGGTGTGGTGTGCCACCAGGCCGAGATCCAGTCGGGATGCTGGAAAACGAGGCCGCCGGCGCGTTGCCAGAGCGCTGCCCAGGCGGGCGCGATTTCTGCCAGTCGCGCTGGCGAGGTCGCAATTTCGATCCGGTGCGTTCGCGGCATCCGGAACACGGCGGGTCCGTTCATGGCTTCCCCCTTTGCGGCGATTGCTGTGGCTCGGGCTTGTCGGTGCGGAAATGTCTGGCGATCTGCCGCCACATCCGCTTCAGCGGCAGGACATAGAGGCCTGCGAGCGACTGGTAGTCGCGCACGTTGCGTTCGATCAAACCGAACTTGAAGTCCTCGTCGGGTCTCGGAACGCACAGGGTTCCGAAGAGCCGATCCCAGAACGAGAAGAGCAGCCCGAAGTTCTTGTCGTAGTGGCGCGGGTCGGTGCTGTGGTGCAGCTGATGCCAGTGCGGGCACAGGATCAGATTGTTCAACGGTCCAAACGAGATCTTGAAATGCGTGTGCCTGACGAAATCCATCATCAGGATGTTGCGTATGATGTAGACGTTGACGCCGAAGACCGTCAGCTCGACGAGGTTCAGCGACACCAGCGACCAGATGCCGAAGCAGATGCCGGGAATGACGCCGTCCCAGGCCCGGTTCATCAATTCGTCGAGCGGGTGGACGCGATCCTTGGTGATGCCGACCATCACCTCGGCCGAATGGTGGACCTTGTGCAGTTCCCACAGCACCGGGTAGCGGTGCTGGGCGACGTGATAGAGATAGTACGAAATGTCGTAGGCAAGCAGCATGGTGATGGTGAAGATCGTCACCGTCACCGGCCCTGCCGGTCCTTCGATCAGGGGCGGCTGGATCGCCAGCAGCGTGGAGAGCAACCAGTTCGTCGCATAGCCGACGGCGCTGACGAAGACGATGCCGGCGGGCAGCATGAGGAATGGCATCAGCGCCTTCCGCGTCACCCAGAACAAAAGGTCGGCTTTCGCCGAAGGGTGCGTGATGACCTCATGCGGGACTGCGAACTCGAAAAACTCTTTCCAGCTCTTTTTCTCGACCGTGCGCCAGTAGGCGACCAGGGCGCTGACCAAAGCAGTCAGCAACAGAAGTCCGGTCGCCAGCAGGCCGGCGCCGGAAATCCGGTCAAGAACCTTGTAGACGATATCGCTGGCCATTTCCAAGGTTGCCGCCTCTTCATCCGGCTTTTCCGGTCGTCGCGGTCATAACATTGAAGTCCTCAAGCAAATGCGATGAAAATTGGTTAAGAAATCATGAGGCTTTCTAGATTTTAGGCACTTATCGGCAGGCGACGAGACCTCATGCTTCGGCGGTCATCCGTCTCAACCGGCGCAACGATAGATATTCATAGGGTGGTCGGCGTGACGGAACGCCTCACCATCGCCGCGGTCCAATGTGCTGGGCGTGATGATGGGAACGTGAGACGAGATGCTTCCGGCCGGTGCTCTTGCCATCGTCATCGGCTTTCGCCATGAAGGCCGATGAATTCCCCTCTGCCAGCCAGCGCACGCCAGCGGCTCGACGACCTGCTCGTCCAGCGCGGGCTGTTTGCCAGCCGCTCACGTGCCCGCGACGCGGTCGAGCGTGGCACGGTGACCGTCGACGGCGTCATTGCGCGCAAGCCCGGCCAGAGCGTTTTGCCGCAATGCCTTGTTGCCATCGATGATCCGGCGCAAGGCTATGTGTCGCGCGCGGCACTCAAGCTGATCGGTGGGCTCGATCATTTCGGCCTCGACCCTGCCGGCTCTGAAGCGCTCGACATCGGCGCCTCGACCGGCGGCTTCACCCAGGTGTTGCTCGAGCGCGGCGTGGCCCATGTCACCGCGGTCGATGTCGGTCATGGCCAGATGCATCCTGATATCGGCGGCGACCCGCGTGTGACGGTGATCGAAGGACTGAACGCCCGCGATCTCGCCGTTGCCGATCTCAGCGGGCGTATTCCGGATTTCATCGTGTCCGACGTCAGCTTCATCTCGCTGAAACTGGCGCTGCCGCCGGCGCTTGATCTGGCGAAGGCTGGCGCCAAGGCCATGTTTCTGGTCAAGCCGCAATTCGAGGCGGGCCGTGATGCGATCGGCAAGGGTGGTCTGTTGAAAGATCCCTACGACGCCTCCCGTGTCGCCGGCCTGCTGCAGGATTGGCTGGACTCCGTTCCCGGCTGGCGCTCGCTCGGGCTGCATTTGTCGCCGATCGAGGGCGGCGACGGCAATCGCGAATTCCTGCTCGGTGGGATCAAGGACCGATGAGCGCGCGCTTCAGCATCAGGAAACTTGGCGCTCAGGGCGACGGTGTCGCCGAGACCGAGACAGGCGATCTGTTCATTCCCTTCACACTGCCCGGTGAAACGGTCACCGCCGCGCGCGAAAGGGATCGCGCCATGCTGATGGCGGTGCTGGAAGCATCGCCGCTGCGCATCGATCCCGCCTGCCGCCATTTCACCGAATGCGGTGGTTGCGCGCTCCAGCATTTCGAAGCCGGAGCCTATCGCAAGTGGAAACGCGAAAAAGTGGCGCACATCCTGAAGGGCAAAGGCATCGATTGCGAGATCGGCGAACTGGTCGCCTGCGCGCCGCAGACGCGCCGCCGTGTCGTGCTGGCCGCCCGGCGCACCGATACAGGCATGCTGCTCGGCTTCCATCGCCATCTGTCGCCGGAGATCATCGCCATATCGGAATGCCCGATCTCGCTTCCTGAGATCGTCGCTTCGCTCGATCGCTTGAAGGCGCTCGCCGAATTGGTCTGCGCAACCACCAAATCGTTCCGGGTGGCGGTCACCGTGACCGGTTCGGGGCTCGATGTCGCGGTTCACGAATCCGGCAAGCTGGGGGAGCATCAGCGCCGCATCGCTGCCAATTTCGTCATGGCGCAGGGCTTTGCCAGGCTGTCCATCGATGACGAGATCATCATCGAGCCGAAAAAGCCTGTTGTCATGTTCGGCAGCGTCGCTGTCGCCTTGCCCCCGGGCGCGTTCCTGCAGGCAACCGAGGCCGCCGAACAGGCGATGGCCGATATCGTCGGCGGACATCTGAAGCGTGCCAAGAAGGTGGCGGATCTTTTCGCCGGCTGCGGCAGCTTTGCTCTGCGTCTGGCCGCGAAGTCGGAAGTCCATGCGGTGGAGGGCGATGCGGCAGCCCTCTCGGCCCTCGACCGTGGATCGCGTTTCGCCACTGGCTTGAAGCGGGTGACGGGCGAACGCCGCGACCTGTTCCGGCGGCCGCTGACATTCAAGGAATTGAATGCCTTCGATGGTGTGGTGTTCGACCCGCCGCGCGCCGGCGCCGAGGACCAGTCGAAGCAGATCGCCCGTTCGGATGTGCCGTACGTCGCCGCGGTGTCCTGCAATCCGGTGACGCTCGCGCGAGATTTGCGCATCCTCATCGACGGCGGCTACATCCTGAAAAGCGTGACGCCGATCGACCAATTCCTGTGGTCGCCGCATGTTGAGGCCGTGGCGTTGCTGGAGAAGCCGAAGCGGAGGCGGTAGGTCGCTTGTGCTTGAGTTGCGCGTGAATTGGGCCTATTTTGATACCGTACGCATCAAACTATGCTAGGTTATCGTCATGAACTCCGCAGCCCTCGAAATTCCGGCGTCACGCTTTGGCGAGGAACGGTCGCCTTACCTTTCGGCAAGGCGTGTCGCGGAACAGCTTGGTGTCAACCTGACCGAATTGGCCGGCCTGATCGGGGTCGCGCGCAACACACTTGCCGCCAAGGCCGGCGCGCGCAAGGTCGACGCCGCCCTCAGCCCGATCGTCCGCATCCTGTCGATGGCCGGTGAAATGGCCGGCGGCGAGCAACGTGCGGCGATCTGGTTTAAGCACCAGCCGATCCCCGGCTGGGCGGGAAAGACCGCCTACGACCTGGTTCGCGAGGGCAAGACGGACAAGGTGCTGGCCTACCTGGAGGCCGTCCGCTCCGGCGTGTATGCCTGAGATCAGCCTGACCTTGTGGCGGGCCTTCGTACCGCGTTGGGCGCATCTGCCGCTTTCGGGCGAGGGCGCTGCCCACTTCGGCGGTCGCTGGAATCCAATTGGCGCTTCAACGATCTATGCGGCGCGCGAATTGTCCTCCGCCTGGGCGGAGTATAATCAGGGCTTTGTCCAGCATCCGGCGTTAATTGCCCAACTAGAGCTCTCGGGCGCGCGCTTGGCCGATCTGACCGATGCCGCAATGCTGAGCGAATTGGCCATGACGGCGGGCATTCACCAATGCGAATGGCGAGACATGCTGGATCAGGGCCTTGTGCCCGAGACCCACAAGCTGCGGGATCGCCTGCTTGCCGATGGGGTGAACGGCGTGATCTATCCGTCCTTCATGTCGCCCGGCGGCACCTGCGTTGCGCTCTGGCGCTGGAACGAGGATGGCGCGCCGCGCCTGGATGTCGTCGACCCCGACCGTCGTCTGCCGAAATCGCCGGCATCCTGGCTTTAGGGCAACTCAGATGGGAGTAAGCTCGTCGACTGTTCTTATCAAACCCTGGTGCCGCCCACCGTCATCTGATTCATGCGCAGATGCGGCTGGCCGACGCCGACGGGCACGCCCTGTCCGGCCTTGCCGCACATGCCGATGCCGGTGTCGAGTTTCATGTCGTTGCCGATCATCGAGACGCGGTGCATGGCGTCCGGACCGTTGCCGATCAGCATCGCGCCTTTGATCGGCTGCGTCACCTTGCCGTTCTCGATCATGTAGGCCTCGGTGCAGCCGAACACGAATTTGCCCGAGGTGATATCGACCTGACCGCCGCCGAAGGAGACGGCATAGATGCCGTTCTTGACCGAGGCGATGATTTCGTCCGGCCCCATGTCGCCAGATGTCATATAGGTGTTGGTCATGCGCGGCATCGGCTGGTGGGCATAGCCTTCGCGGCGGCCGTTGCCGGTCGCCTTCATGCCCATCAGCCGGGCATTCTGGCGATCCTGCATGTAGCCGACCAGCTTGCCATCCTCGATCAGCACATTGCGGGCCGAAGGTGTGCCTTCATCGTCGACGGTCAGCGAGCCGCGCCGTTCGGGCATGGTGCCGTCGTCGACGACGGTGACCCCCTTGGCGGCGACCTGCTGGCCAAGCAGGCCGGCGAAGGCCGAGGTCTTCTTGCGGTTGAAATCGCCTTCCAACCCATGGCCGACGGCCTCGTGCAACATGACGCCCGGCCAGCCGCTGGACAAGACGATGTCGAAAGTGCCGGCCGGGGCCGGTATGGCCTCGAGATTGACCAGAGCTTGCCTGAGCGCCTCCTTGGCGGCGTGCTTCCAGCTGTCCTCGACCAGGAATTCGCCAAACGCCTTGCGGCCACCCATGCCGTAGGAGCCGCTCTCCTGGCGGTCGCCATCGCCGACCACAACGGAGACGTTGATGCGGACCAGCGGGCGGATGTCGCGCACCATTTGGCCATCGGCGCGCACGATCTCGACATGCTGCCAGGATGCGGCGAGCGATGCCGAAACCTGACGCACGCGCGGATCCTCGGCGCGCAGCCAGGCGTCGATTTCCTGCAAGAGCTTTGCCTTGGCCTCGAAGGAAGGCGAGGGGATCGGGTTCTCTTCGCCATAGAGATGGCGGTTGGTGCGGGCAGGTGCCGCGGCAAGCGTGCCGGAATAACCGCCCTTGACGGTTGAAACGGCATCGGCCGCGCGCAGCAGCGAGGCCTCGGACAGGTCACTGGAATGGGCATAGCCGCTGGCTTCACCGGCAACCGCACGCAAACCAAACCCCTGGTCGGTGTTGAAGTTGGCGGTCTTCAGGCGGCCATTGTCGAACATCAGCGCTTCGCTCTCGCTGTATTCGAGGAACAGCTCGCCGTCATCGGCGCCGTTGATGGTATCGGCGACGATTCGCTTGATGCGATCGTCTGAAATGTCGAATTGGCCGATCAGGCTGTTCATGGCGCATCCGTTCACAGGAGGAATGGGTCTTTGCCACGATGTAGGCGCGAAGGCGCGCCGAGACAATCGCTCTGCCGCATTGTAACGACAAAAGCGGTTTGCCAGCAGCCCGTCGAAGTCACTTCTGGTTGAAGCCGGTGATGTCGCCGGGCTTTCAGGGGAGGGCGGCGAAGCCGTCGGCAAAGCCCTTGAGGTCGACCGGGATGCCGATGCCTTCTTCCGGGGTCTGGAAAACGATGAAGGTGGCCGACGTGCCGGTCTTCAGCGTGTCGAGAAGCGGCTTTTCGAGGATAACCTCGGCATAGCAGCCGTCCTGAAAGCAGCGCACGAAATAGGCGCGGCCGATGTCCTTGCCGTCGACATTGAGGCCGAGCCCGTTGGGCAAAAGCACGCCGAGCGGCGCCAGCACGCGCAGGATCTCCGCCTTGTTGTCGGCGGTGCGCAGCACCACGACCGACAGTCCCATCTCCGGACGGTCCTCGGCGACGACGTTCTGCATCATCACGCATTGTTCCGAGGTGGCACCGGCCGGCGTGTCGCAGATGATCGACCATGCGCCATGTGTCGAGCGCACGGTGCCGCTCGGCTGCGCGGCGTTCGCCGTGCCGGACACGATCGCGGACAAGCCGATGCCAGACAGGGCGGCGAAAAAGATGACCTTCGCCCAGTTTCTCGAAAACCGAGAGTTTCTCGAAAGCCAGTAATTCATGACGGCTCCATTGCGAATCACGGCACTTTAAGCCGCGCCAAAGCCAAGTAAAGGACGAGACCGCACCAGGTCTGCCCCGAAAAAGCCAATTGGGCGCTTTTCCCTGCCAATTTCGCCCGAATTGCGACGTTCGGCACCTGCGGCCCGCGGGAATGCTGCTGCGGGCTCACTGTAGGCGATTCGGTGCTGCCGCGGCTGCCTCCAAAGGCATATCCGGGCTTGCGCGCAAAAATGCCGCACGGTTTCGTCCGCTCCTTTCTTGCGGAGGGAAAAAGAGTATGGTTTGAACCAGCTTGAAACTGTCGGGATTCCCGTCCCGGCATTGTTCGTTATTCTCGTGGGTACCGCAGCGAGGAACTGGGAGACGATGAGGGCGATGAGAAATTTCCTGGCAAACGCCAAGGTTCCAGCAAGTGCCAAGTTTCTAAGTGCTTGTGCCGCTATCACGTTTTTCGCCGGCGCGTCCGCCCGTGCCGACCAGCCCAAGAACTGGGAGACAACCTTCCAGGCGCCGGCGACCGACATGATGCGGCAGATCGAATGGTTCGGAAACTACACGATGTGGTTCATCGTCCCGATCACCATTCTGGTGCTGCTTCTGCTCGCCTACTGCATCGTCAGATTCCGCGCGAGCGCCAACCCGGTTCCGTCCAAGACCAGCCACAACACGTGGATCGAGTTGATCTGGACTGTCGGTCCGGTCGTCATCCTGCTGCTCATCGCCATTCCCTCGTTCCAGCTGCTGACCGCGCAATACACACCGCCGGAAGAAGCAAAGCTGACCGTCAAGGCGACCGGCAACCAGTGGAACTGGGACTACGAGTACCAGACCGACAACACGCTCTCTTTCAACTCCGCGATCCTCCAGGACGCCGAACGCGCCGCAGCCGGCAAGGAGGACCGCAAGGTCTATCCGCGCCTGCTCGCGGTCGACAACGAGCTGGTGGTGCCGGTCAACACCATGACCCGGGTGCTTGTCACCGCGACCGACGTGATCCACTCCTTTGCCATGCCGTCGTTCGGCATCAAGATCGACGCCGTTCCGGGCCGCACCAACGAGACCTGGTTCAAGGCGGAGAAGGAAGGTATTTTTTACGGCCAGTGCTCGCAGCTCTGCGGCAAGGACCATGCCTTCATGCCGATCGCCATCCGCGTCGTCTCCGATGCGCAGTTCAAGACCTGGCTGGCGGCAGCCAAGACCGATCTGCCCGGCGCCAACAAGACGCTGATGGCCGAGGTCGACGGCCAGAACAAGGTAGCGGCCGCCGGCAACTGATGCCGCGGGTTAGCAAGATTTAGGGAACGGAGCGGAACATGGCAGACGCTGCAGCTCACGACGGGCACGACCACAAGCCTTATCACGGCTGGGTCCGCTGGGTTTATTCGACCAACCACAAGGACATCGGCACGCTCTACCTGATCTTCGCGATCATGGCTGGCATCATCGGCGGTGCCTTGTCTGTCGCCATCCGCATGGAGTTGCAGGAGCCTGGCATCCAGATCTTCAGCGGTCTGGCGCAGATGGTCTATGGCATGAACGGTGACGCCGCGATCGACGGCGGCAAGAGCATGTACAATGCCTTCGCCACCGCGCACGCCCTGATCATGATCTTCTTCATGGTCATGCCGGCGCTGATTGGCGGTTTCGCCAACTGGATGGTTCCGATCATGATCGGCGCGCCCGACATGGCGTTCCCGCGCATGAACAACATCTCCTTCTGGCTGCTGCCGCCGGCCTTCATCCTGCTGCTCACCTCGATGTTCGTGCCGAGCGCGCCGGGCGCCTTTGGCGTCGGTGGCGGCTGGACGCTCTATCCGCCGCTTTCGACCTCGGGCCAGCCCGGGCCGGCCATGGATCTGGCGATCCTGTCGATCCACATTGCCGGTGCGTCGTCGATCCTCGGCGCCATCAACTTCATCACCACCATCTTCAACATGCGCGCGCCTGGTATGACGCTGCACAAGATGCCGCTGTTTGCCTGGTCGGTGCTGATCACCGCCTTCCTGCTCCTGCTGTCGTTGCCGGTCCTGGCCGGCGGCATCACCATGCTGCTCACCGACCGCAATTTCGGTACCACCTTCTTTGCGCCCGACGGCGGCGGCGACCCGATCCTGTTCCAGCACCTGTTCTGGTTCTTCGGTCACCCTGAAGTGTACATCCTGATCCTGCCGGGCTTCGGCATCATCAGTCACGTCATCTCGACCTTCTCGAGGAAGCCGGTGTTCGGCTATCTCGGTATGGCCTATGCCATGGTGGCGATCGGCGCCGTCGGCTTCATCGTGTGGGCGCACCACATGTACACGACCGGCCTGTCGCTCGACACGCAGCGCTATTTCGTCTTCGCCACCATGGTCATCGCGGTGCCGACAGGCGTGAAGATCTTCTCCTGGATCGCGACGATGTGGGGCGGGTCGATTTCGTTCAAGACGCCGATGCTGTGGGCGCTGGGCTTCATCTTCCTGTTCACCATCGGCGGCGTCACCGGCGTCCAGCTGGCCAATGCCGGCCTCGACCGCTCGTTGCATGACACCTATTTCGTCATTGCCCACTTCCACTACGTGCTGTCACTGGGCGCGGTGTTCGCCATCTTCGCCGGCTGGTACTACTGGTTCCCGAAGATGACCGGCTACATGTATTCGCCCGTCATCGCCAACACCCATTTCTGGGTCACCTTCGTCGGCGTGAACCTGATCTTCTTCCCGCAGCACTTCCTCGGTCTCGCCGGCATGCCGCGCCGCACCATCGACTACCCCGATGCGTTCGCCGGCTGGAATTATGTGTCGTCCATCGGCTCGTATATCTCGGCCATCGGCGTCCTGATCTTCCTCTATGGTGTGTTCGAGGCCTTCCAGAAGAAGCGGATCGCCGGCGCCAACCCATGGGGCGAGGGCGCAACGACGCTCGAATGGCAGCTGCCTTCGCCGCCGCCCTTCCACCAGTGGGAACAGCTGCCGAAAATCAAGTAAGGCGGCTGCCCGCTCGAATACGAAACCGCCGGTCCGCCGGCGGTTTTGGCCAACGGATGATGGACTTAAGTACGCATGGCCCTTGTCGACGACCCATTGATTGACGAAGCGGGCTTTCGCATGTCGGAAGCGACGGCGGGCGATTTCTTCGCGCTGCTGAAGCCGCGCGTCATGTCGCTGGTGGTGTTCACCGCCTTTGTCGGCCTTGTCGCCGCACCCGTGACCATCAACCCTCTGCTGGCGGTGATCGCCATCCTGGCTATTGCAATAGGTGCTGGTGCCTCCGGCGCGCTCAACATGTGGTACGATGCCGACATCGATGCCGTGATGACCAGGACCGCCAACCGCCCGGTCCCGGCCGGTCGCATCCAGCCGCACGAAGCCCTGACCTTCGGGCTGGTGCTGTCGGTGCTGTCTGTGATGACGCTCGGCGTGCTGGTCAACTGGCTGGCGGCGACGCTGCTCGCCTTCACCATCTTTTTCTACGCCGTCGTCTACACGATGTGGCTAAAGCGCTGGACGCCGCAGAACATCGTCATCGGTGGGGCCGCCGGTGCCATTCCGCCTGTGATCGGCTGGGCCGCGGTGACCGGGACAGTCAGCCTCGAAAGCATTGTCCTGTTCCTGATCATCTTCCTGTGGACGCCGCCGCATTTCTGGGCGCTGGCGCTGTTCAAGTCCGAGGACTATGCCAAGGCTGGCATTCCGATGATGCCCAACGTCGCCGGCCACGCTTCGACCCGCCGCCAGATCTTCGCCTATGCGCTGGTGCTGGCCCCGGTCGGCGTGCTGCCGTGGCTGCTTGGCTACACCACGCCGTTCTATGGCGTGGCCGCCCTGCTTCTGGGAGTCGGTTTTGTCTGGTACGCGTGGAAAGTGCTTGGCATGGCCGACGATGACCGCGTCATGAAACCGGCCAAGGCCCTGTTCGCCTATTCGCTGCTTTATCTCTTCGCCATCTTCGCTGCCTATCTGGCCGACAGCGTTGTCGAACGCGCGCTTGCCATGGGTGGAGCATGACCATGATCGAGGAAAAGTTCGAGACCATCACGTTGACCGAGCGTCAGAAGAAGGCGCAGCGCAGCCGTTCTATCGCCATCGGTGTGGCGCTGGCGCTGCTGGTGGTCATTTTCTACATCGCGACGATCGTGAAGTTCGGCCACAATCTGGGCACGATGTGATGAGCGTCGAGACCTCCAAAAAAGCGGCTGGCAAGAACGGCAACGTCATCGTCGCGGCTGTCTGCCTCGCCTTCTTCACAGGCATGATCGGCATGGCCTATGCCGCGGTGCCGCTCTACAAGATGTTTTGCCAGGCGACCGGCTATGGCGGCACGACGCAACGTGCCGAGAAGCAGTATGCCGGCCGCGTGCTCGACCGCGAGATCACTGTCCGCTTCGATGCCAACATCGCTGGCGTGCCGTGGGAGTTCCAGCCGGTCCAGCGCTCGATGACGATGAAGATCGGCGAGACCGTGCAGGCGCACTATCAGGCGACCAACAAGTTCGATCGTCCCGTGACCGGCCGCGCCACCTTCAACGTGCAGCCTGAACTGGCAGGTCCCTATTTCAACAAGGTCGAGTGCTTCTGCTTCACCGACACGACGCTGAAGCCCGGCGAGACACTGGACATGCCGGTCCTGTTCTACGTGGACCCCGACATCGTCAATGTGCCGGAACTGAAGGACGTGAAGACGATCACGCTGTCCTATACGATGTTCCCGGTCGAGAAGGCCAAGCCGGTCGCCTCCTCGGAGCCGGCCAAGGGCAATAGCAAGACAATTTCGAATACCGAAGCAAATCTCGGGGGTTGATATGGCAGACGCGCACGCAAAACCACAGCATGACTATCATCTCGTCGACCCGAGCCCGTGGCCTTTCCTGGGATCGGTAGGCGCACTTGTCGCCGCCTTTGGCGGCGTCTGCCTGATGGAATACCTGAAGGGCGGCTCGTTCCCGATCTTCGGCTTCAACATCGCCAATCCATGGCTGTTCTTCATCGGTCTCGTGATCATCCTCTACACCATGTTCGCCTGGTGGTCGGATACGATCAAGGAAGCGCATGAGGGCCATCACACGCGTGTCGTGTCGCTGCATCTGCGCTACGGCATGATCATGTTCATCGCCTCGGAGGTGATGTTCTTCGTTGCCTGGTTCTGGGCCTATTTCGATGCCAGCCTGTTTCCGAGCGAAGTCCAGCAATATGCCCGCACCGCGTTTACCGGCGGTGTCTGGCCGCCGAAGGGCATGGAAGTTCTAGATCCCTTCCATTTGCCGCTCTACAACACCGTCATCCTGCTGCTGTCCGGCACCACGGTGACCTGGGCGCACCATTCGCTCATCCATGGCGATCGCAAAGGCTTGATCAACGGCCTGGTGCTGACTGTTGGCCTCGGCATGCTGTTCACCATGGTGCAGGCCTACGAGTACATGCATGCTCCGTTCGCCTTCAAGGATTCCATCTATGGCGCCACCTTCTTCATGGCGACCGGCTTCCACGGTTTCCACGTCATCATCGGCACCATCTTCCTGTTGGTCTGCCTGATCCGGGCGATGAAGGGTGATTTCACCCCCAAGCAACATTTCGGCTTCGAGGCGGCCGCCTGGTACTGGCACTTCGTCGACGTGGTCTGGCTGTTCCTGTTCGCCTCGATCTACGTCTGGGGATCGGTCGGCGCGGTGATCGAGGGCCACTGATCCTGGCCTGAGGAATTTCCGTTTGGGGAGGGGCGGCCGCGGCAACGTGGCCGCCTTCTTCTTTTTGGCGCAATGATCGCTGATCGATAGCCAATGCGGCTGACAATTTCCCGGGCCATTTGCGCATTGATGATCGCGGCACTCCCGGCCTTTGCCGGCGAGAAGGTGGATCTGGTGCGTGTCCACAAAGCCGAACGCCGGCTGGAACTCATTGGCGACGGCAAGATCCTGCGCAGCTACGGCATCGCACTCGGCGGCGATCCTGTCGGGCATAAGCACCAGGAGGGCGATCAACGCACGCCCGAGGGGAACTATGTCCTCGACTGGCGCAACCCGAACAGCATCGCGCACAGATCGATCCATATTTCGTACCCCAACACCGACGATCTGGCGGCCGCCAGGGCGCGCAATGTCGACGCGGGCGGCATGATCATGATCCACGGCCAGCCAAACGGTTATGGCTGGTGGGGCTGGCTGCTTCAATTGGTCGACTGGACCGACGGCTGCATTGCGGTTACGGACTCCGATATGGACGAAATCTGGGCGATGGTGGCCGATGGCACACCGATCGAGATCGAGCGGTAGGCAATGAGTGGCAAGATGAACTGGTTGCCGGTCGATCTGAAATCGAGCGGTAAGCAATGAGCGACGACTCTTCCAAGGGTGAAGATAGGGCGATCTGGCCGCCAATCGATCCGATCTCGGCCGGCCTGCATGGCCGTTGCCCGCGCTGCGGCGAGGGGCGGCTATTTTCCGGCTTCCTCACCGTCGGCAAGCGATGCGTCAATTGCGGCCTCGATTATTCCTACGCTGATGCCGGCGACGGGCCGGCGGTGTTCGTGATCCTGATCATCGGCTTTATCATCGTCGGCCTGGCGCTCTGGGTAGAAGTCACGCTCAGCCCGCCGCTCTGGCTGCATCTGCTGGTCTGGATTCCGCTGGCTGTTGTGCTGTGCTTGACGGCGCTGCGGCTGATCAAGGGCGTGCTGCTGACGCTGCAATACCGCAACCAAGCGGCCGAGGGCCGGCTGGATCGCGGCGAATGAGCGAGGCTTCCCTTAGAACTGACGGTCGTTCGCGGCCGCGATCGGCATTGCTGCTCGGCCTTGGCCTTGTGCTGTTCCTGATCCTGCTGGTGCTCGGCACCTGGCAGATGCAGCGCCTGTATTGGAAGGAAGGCCTTCTGCAGACCATCGACCAGCGCACCCATTCGGCGCCCTTGCCGTTGGTTGCGGTCGAGAAAGAGTTCGCCGCCACCGGGGATGTCGATTATACGCCTGTCACCGTCACCGGCACGTTCCTGCATCAAGGCGAACGCCACTTCTACGCGACCTGGGAAGGTGATGCCGGCTTCAATGTCTACACGCCGCTGGCGCTCGACGACGGCCGCTTCCTCCTGATCAATCGCGGCTTCGTGCCTTACGATCTGAAGGATGCCGCCAAGCGCGCCAAGGGACAGGTGGCTGGCAGAGTGACGGTCACCGGGCTGGCCCGCAACCCGCTGCCGGGCAAGCCGTCGATGATGCTTCCCGACAACGACGTGGCGAAGAACATCTTCTACTGGAAGGACCGCGACGTGATGGCTGCAAGCGCCGGTCTGCCTGCGGGCGCCGCGCTGGTGCCGATCTTCATCGACGCAGACAAGACGCCAAACCCAGGCGGCTTGCCGGTTGGCGGCGTCACCATCATCGATCTCCCGAACAGCCATCTCCAATATGCGATGACTTGGTACGGGCTTGCCGCGGCGCTCGCAGCCGTGCTCATCCTGCGGCTTCGCCGTCCCGCGAAAGACGAATGAACGCGGCTGATGCCCCCTTTCAACCGATGCCCTTGACAGGGCAGGGGTGCGC
>NZ_RZTF01000610.1:0-2440 GCF_004023175.1 Mesorhizobium sp. M7A.F.Ca.MR.362.00.0.0 | reverse complement strand
GGCGAAGGTAGTCCGTCCAGGTCGGCGTGCGGAATGTCTCTGTCCATTGCATGGGCTTCTGCAGGTTGCGCTGAAGCGTCCAGTTCCGAGCACCGACGCGGCTGTGGATATGCCTGCGCTGCCGCATGAGCTGGAGGAAGGCCTCGACATTTCTCTCGGCTATCAGATATTCGACCTTGACCACGATAGGACCGCTTCTCGGCTTCAAATTGAGAGCGACAGCCGGGGCGTCGAATTCCTCCAAAGGATCGGGCTCGGACTCGTGGCGCTCGCGCAAAGGAAACAGCACGCCAGCCACGGCGACGAGCAGCAGCGCTCCAGCGGAACCCTCTAGCGCCAAGGTCAGGGAATGGTTTTGGGAGACAGTGCCCCATACCCAGCTGCCGGTCGCGATGCCGCCATCTATCAATGCATAGTAGATCGAAATCGTGCGCCCCACGACCCAGCGCGGGCTCGCCAGCTGCACGCTCACGCCAACCCCGGACCAGGCGGTGACCCACCCCGCGCCGCCCAAGGCGAGCGCAAGTGCGGCCACCGCAATCGAAGAGGTCAGTGCAAGGGAGAGGGAGCAGGCCGCGCAGGCGACGCACGCGAGCTTCATCAGACGTTCTTGCGACAAGCTCCGTCTGAATGTGCCGTTGGAGATGCCGGCGAAGACGGCCCCCGTCCCGAAGCCGGCCATGAGCGTGCCATAGGCGAGCGGTCCGCCTCCCAGATGATCACGGACAACCAGCGGCAGCAGTGCAAGAATGGCGATGCTTGCCAGGCCAAACAGCGTTCCGCGTGCGATCGCCGCCTTGATTTCCGAAGACATCGCCGTGAAGCGCAGCCCGTCATAGATCGCCGTTCTCATCGACTCACGCGGGAGAGGCGAAGAGCGAACCTTCCACTTGCAGCGCCATATCGTGCCCAAAGGGACCAAATAGGTGAGGGTGGTCACGGTAAAAGCTGCCAAAAGCCCAAACGAGGCAACCACGATGCCGCCCAGTGCCGGGCCGACGGTCCGGACCGTGTTGAAGCCGACGGAGAGCAGGGTGACGGCGGCCGGGACATCGCGGCGGTCGACGATATCGCCAACCGAGGCCTGCCAGGCGGGATCGTGAAGAGCACCCCCGCATGCGATCAGGAAGCTGAAGCCGAGGATCATCCACGGACTGACAAAGCCCAGCGCCACAATCGCCGTCAGCATTGCAGATCCTATCACCATCAGGCAGCGGCCGGCGAACATGACCCGGCGACGGCTGAAATTGTCGGCGAGAGCCCCCGCGAATACTGACAAGATGAACGCGGGCAGGTTCGATGACGCCTGGACCAGCGCAACCATCAGATCGGAAGTCGAGATCGTTGCCATCAGCCAGCTGATGGCAACAGTCTGCATCAGCCAGCCGAGAGAAGAGACCTGGGTGGCGAGCCAGATCGAACGAAAGGTCGGCTGCACGAGGGGCGCAAAGGTCTTTGGTGCAGCCAAATCTTCAACTGATCCAGCTGCTTTACTCATTCTTGCGGGCCTTTGCTTTGCGTTATCGGCCGTCTCGCATGTAATCTCGACTGAACAGTGGCGGCTGGCAAAATTGAGAGAAACTCTTTTGCCTCCGACGAATGCGGCCGCAGTTCTTCTGAGCAGCATTTTTCGGCCGAGACGCAGACCCGAGCCGGCTCGACTCGCCTTGGAAGACTTCATCTGGGTGGAGCCCGGATTCTTGCTTGTGGTTTGACGCGGCATGCTTCATCAACGGGCACTTTGCCGAGCGATGCCTTTTTGCGAGACGCGACCATGTTCTTTCGTTGAAAACTCACTCACCGGCGGCGTCCGATGCGGCTGAGTGTGGCTTGGGGAGAGTGAGGACGCTTGCACATCCTTGACAGGCTTGAGGCACTGATAGAGGCCCACGATTGCCGGGCCGCGATCGAAGAGGCGCGCGCCTTGCTACTTCAATTCGAACAAGGGCCTGATGCGCTCACACATGCGATCGACGACTTTCTGCTCGATCTGATGACGCTGTCTTTCATTGTTGAATGTTACGGACGCGGCTTTGAACTTTTGGCGCGAACGCTTGCCCGCAGACGGCTGGCAAAGGTCAGACTTTTGTCGGGAGGGGTCGATACAGTCAGGCAGAAATGACACCCAAAGCCTGAGGGCTGAAGCGGCGATCACGCCGCGTTCCGCACAGTGACGAAGGATGACGTTGCACCACCAAAAAATAGAACCATCGGAAAACCGAGGGCCCTTTAGGTGTGAAGGTCAAAACCTCCAGAGGGGAGCAGCCGATTGCGATGCAACTGGGACGAAACCATCGCGTCCATCAGCTTCAGCCTTAATGGCTAAAGGCTGTGCGATGCGCAAACACATTTTGTGCAAGCAGCTATGCAGGGAGGGCGAGCATCCCTCTCACCTTCAAAATCTGCGCTTGAAATTCGTGCTGCTCGCGGGGTGCTGGTG
>NZ_RZTF01000609.1:512-2471 GCF_004023175.1 Mesorhizobium sp. M7A.F.Ca.MR.362.00.0.0 | reverse complement strand
AATGATCGAAGGCTCCTTGCCACAGCGCTGGTAATCAAAAGGTTGCAACAGATCCCTATGCACTGGGCAATGTCTACGCGCTCATGCTCATCATTTATATCATCTGGTGGGGCTATTCGATCCTCAGCGGTCGCGAGACGATCTCTCCGATCGAGTCGGCATACCGCCTCGGTCGGGCGGTCGTCATCTATCTGCTGCTGAATGGATGGGGCACGTTCTCCGAGACGATCTACAAGCTGGTGCAAGCCGTGCCGAGCGAAATCGGCAAGATCATCGTCGGGGCAGTGTCGCGCGCGACCGGCAACCAGCTCTCGGATCAAGATGCGATCCCGGCCCTGATCGACAATCTCTACCGCGGTGCCCAGGATGTTGCCAATCAGGTCTACAGCGGCACATTTTACGATATATTCGGCGCGCTGCTTTCCACCATCGTGCTTCTGGCCGCCATCATCTTTTCGGCGCTTGCGATCGCGGCAATCATCGCAGCCAAGATCATGCTGTTCATCACTTTGGCGCTGGCGCCCGTCTGGATTGTACTTTGGCTCTACCGGTGGTCAACGCGGATGAGCGAGGGCTTCATTTCGCTGACCACCTATCTGATCATCCAGCAAATCCTCATCTACAGCTTCCTGGGCTTCTATTTTTCGCTGGTCAATCTTGCCTTGAACACTGCCACGTCGGGAGGCGCCAGCGTCGACAACAAGATGTCGATGGTCCTGCCGCTCGTCCTGGTCACGATCATCGGCATCTATGTGCTCATGCAGATCCCGGCGATCGCCTCGATCCTGAACGGCGGCGGCTATCTAAGCACAGTTGGCGCATACCGCTCCTATGGCAATGTGCCGGGCAATGTTGCCCGCTATTCCGGCGCGCGGTTTGTCGCAAACCGGTGGCAGCGGCTGAGGTCATCCCGCAGCAGCGAGGCGGCTCGATCATCGATTCAGCAAGCGGCGCGCGATAACGCGAGGCCACTGGCCTAGAAGCGCAGGCATCCGCCTGAGAAGTGCTGCTTGAGGCCGCAGTGGGAGCTTTGACGTGAGGCTAGAGTAAAGTGACAAAAATGCAGGCAAGCATCCCCGCCGAGACCGGCCAACTCGTTGACCAGCACTACTATCGGGCCGGCGCGACATGGGAGGACGATACGCACCGGTCTCTGAGACGCTCGCGCACGCTGGCCTGGCTCGTCAGCGGCGCTGCCAGTGTCGTTGCAGGCCTGTCATTGCTGACGCTCGTGCTTATCCTTCCGCTCAAGCAATTCGAGCCCTATGTGATCGAGGTCGACAAGACGACCGGATATCTCGAAGTTGCGCGCGCGCTCAAACCCGGCGATCTGTCGCAGAATGAGGCGGTCACGGCCGCCAATCTCGTCCGCTATATCCGCGCCCGCGAAATCTATGACGCGCGCGAGATCAAGCAGAACTACGATCTTGCGCAGCTTTATTCGACGGGAACGGCGGCCAGGGATTTGACTTGGGCTTACACGCCGTCCAACGCGCAATCCCTCGACAAGGTCTACGGGCGCAACGTCACCATTTCCGTCGACGTCAAGTCGGTGTCGCTGCTCAACAACACGACGGCGTCGGTGCGGTTTTCGACCACGACGCGTCGCGAGAACTCTTCCATGACCGACAATTGGGTGGCCGTGGTCAAGTTCCGCTACACGACGACGCCGATCAAAAACGAATGGCGCTTCGACAATCCGCTTGGCTTCCAGGTGATCGAATACCGTCGCGATCAGGAGTCCGCACCAACGGCTGGGAGCGCGCAATGAAGACCCACATTGGCGCAGCTCTCTCCCTGCTGATTTTGCTTGGCTCGACCAGCTACGCTGCCGCGCGCGACTATCGTATCCGCTACGTGCCTTTCGACAACGACAATGTGACGACGGTCAATGCTGCGCTCGGCGTCTCCACGATGATCGAGCTCAGCCCGTCCGAGGTGATCGAAACCGTTTCGGCC
>NZ_RZTF01000609.1:0-502 GCF_004023175.1 Mesorhizobium sp. M7A.F.Ca.MR.362.00.0.0 | reverse complement strand
CACGAAGGGCTGGTCGATTGTGCCTAAACGCGGCTCGCGCTTTCTCTTCATCAAGCCGCTCGAACGGGACGCCTGGACGAACGTCAACGTCATCACCGACCGAGGCGTCTATTCGTTGCTGCTCAAAGCCACGGACAGCGATCGCGACCGTGCCTCCTTCCAGGTTCGATTCAGATATGCGGATGAGGATCAAGACGCGCGCTTGCTTGCCCAGGCCCAGCAAAGCGCTGCCGATCCCGACCTCAAAAACCTCAACTATGCCGATCTCAACTACAATTACGTCTATGTCGGCGATGACAGCCTGAAGCCGCGCGTTGCTTTCGACGACGGCACCAAGATGTTCCTGGAGTTCACGGGCGACATCCCCGCCATCTTCGTCGTCGACGAAAAAGGCCATGAATCGCTCGTCAATCAGCGTACCCAGGGAAAATACACGATCGTTGACAAGATCGGCCGGCAATTCACGCTGAGGGCCGACGGCAAAACGCTCTGCCTCTACAAT
>NZ_RZTF01000608.1:1953-2491 GCF_004023175.1 Mesorhizobium sp. M7A.F.Ca.MR.362.00.0.0 | reverse complement strand
AGCGTACACCGTGTGATCGCCATGCTCAGGCAGCAGCGCTCCTGACGCTGGCTTGAGCATTCACCGCGTCTTGCCGCCGAAGCCGGTGAGGAACGCGGTGAGATTGTCGCCGAGTTCGTCGCAGAGATAGCCGCCTTCCTGGACGATGACCGTCGGTAGATCGAGCTTTGCGATAGCCTCGCCGATGCGCGAGAAACCCGGCGTCGTCATCGAAAGTCCACCGAACGGATCGCCCTCGAACGCGTCGAGGCCGAGCGCCACGACCAGCGCGTCGGGCGAAAAAGCGCGGATACGCTGTAACGCCACCGCGAGCGCTTCGAGAAACGCCGCATCGGCGGATTTGCGCGGCAGCGGCAGGTTGAAATTGTAGCCGAGGCCTGGCCCTTCGCCGCGCTCGTCGGCATGGCCCCAGAAGAACGGATAGAAGCGCACGGGATCGGCATGCAGCGAGACGGTCAGCACATCCGGCCGTGCGTAGAAGATGCCTTGCGTGCCGTTGCCGTGATGCAGGTCGACATCGAGGATCGCCACCCGTGCG
>NZ_RZTF01000608.1:0-1943 GCF_004023175.1 Mesorhizobium sp. M7A.F.Ca.MR.362.00.0.0 | reverse complement strand
CCCGTGCGGCCTGCTTACGCAGAACCTGCGCCGCGACGGCCGAGTTGTTGATGAAGCAGAAGCCGCCGGCGACATCGGCAAAGGCATGGTGGCCGGGCGGGCGGCTCAGCGCATAGGCGGCCGGCGCGCCTGACATCACCGCCTCGGCCGCGTCGACAGCGCTCCAGGCGCTCCACAGCGCGCTTTGCCAAGTCTCGCCCGAGATCGGGCAAGCAGTATCGGCCATGTGGTAGCCGGCCTGGCCGACTGCCGAGGCCGGGTAGGAGCCGTTGCGCGCGATCGGATGGATGTTGGGGATCACTTCGGCCGAAGCGCCCTCGATGCGCTGCCAGCGCGCGTAGATATGCTCGAGGAAATCCAGATATTCGGGCGTATGCACAGCCGCGACCGGGCCGAGCCCATGGTTGCGAGGTCGCTCGATCGTGCAGCCAGCATATTTTGCGCCGGCTAACAATCTCTCGACGCGCTCCGGCTTTTCCGGATTGGGCTGTGCCGCACCGCTTGACAGGAAGGCCTTGGGGTCGTGACGCTTCTGTTCCTCGGCATAGAAGGCTTTCATTCCGGATCCTCGTTCTGGGGCGCATCGGCGAAGGCAAAGAAAGCCTCGCCGATGATCTTCTGCGTCTGCTCATAGCTCGACCAGGCGATGCCCAGCCTTTCGTAGAAGGTCTTGGCACCCTCATTGTCCGTGTCGACCGACAGTCGGAGATAGACGCCGCCTTCTTTCCGGCACTGCGCCGCAACATGCCGCAACAGCCGCTCGCCGATCTTGCGGCCGCGAAACCGGTCCTCGACATAGAGGTCCTGCACATAGACGCCAGGCCGCCCCATCCAGGTCGAAAAGATCGGGAAATGCAGGCAAAGCCCGGCAAATTCCCCGCCGACTTCGGCGATCAGGGTCGAGAAGGCGGGCTTTTCGCCAAAGCCGTACGTTCTGAGATCGTCGGGTGTGGAGATGATTTCTTCCGGCGCACCGATATGCGTGCCGAGCTTCAGGATCGCCGCGTGGATGGTTTCGACGTCGTCGATCCGGCCGGGGCGTAAGAGGACGTCATTGGATGTTGGATTGATCACGGTCGTCTCTCAAAACGCCACCCGGTCGCCGCCCTTGAGCGCCAGCATGTCGCGCGCTTCGGTTGGCGTTGCAACCTCCAGAGACAGCCCGTCGAGAATGCCACGGATGCGGCGCACCTGGTCGGCATTGGATTTCGCCAACTGGCGGCCATCATAGAGACTGTCTTCCAGCCCGACCCGGACATTGCCGCCCATCGCCGCGGCGATCGAAATCAGCGGCATCTGCTGGCGGCCGGCGGCCAGCACCGAGAACTGGTAGCTGTCGCCGAACAATTTGTCGGCGATCCGCTTCATATGGACGAGGTTCTCCGGGTCGGCGCCGATGCCACCAAGAATGCCCAGCACGAACTGAATGAACAGCGGCCCCGACACCAGCCCGCGGTCGCGGAAATGCGCCAGCGAATAGAGATGGCCGACATCGTAGCATTCGAATTCGAAGCGCGTGCCGCAGCCCTTGCCCAGCCGCTCCAGCACGCCCTCCATGTCGGCGAAGGTGTTCTTGAAGATGGTGTCGCGCGTCGCTTCGAGCAGCTTGGATTCCCACTCGTGCTGCCATTCCCTTGGCTTGTCGAGCATCGGGAACAGCGCGAAATTCATCGAACCCATGTTGAGCGAGCACATTTCGGGTTCAGCCCGCAAAGGGGCTGCCAGCCGCTGATCGAGCGTCATCAGCGACGAGCCGCCGGTGGTGATGTTGATCACCGCATCGGTCGCCTGTTTGATGCGCGGCAGGAACTGCATGTAGACGTCCGGATCGGCGGTCGGGCGGCCATCCCTCGGGTCGCGGGCGTGCAGATGCAGGATCGACGCGCCGGCTTCCGCCGCGGCGATCGCGTCCGCCGCGATCTGGTCCGGCGTCACCGGCAGAT
>NZ_RZTF01000607.1:0-2506 GCF_004023175.1 Mesorhizobium sp. M7A.F.Ca.MR.362.00.0.0 | reverse complement strand
CCCCGTCACTATACGGGGAGAAGTGCCCGGCAGGGCGATGAGGGGCAGCGCCGGCGTCCTACACGAACAGATCGACCTTCTGGAACGTCGTCACGTCGATCAGGCCGACATCGGAAATCCTGAGTTCGGGAATGACGACCAGCGCCAGCAGCGAGTGCTGCATGTAGGCGTTGTTCAGCGAACAGCCCATCTTGCGCATCGCCTCGGTGAGCTTCTCTGCCTTGGCCGCGACGATCTCGGCCCGCTCGTCCGACATCAGCCCGGCGATCGGCATTTCGACCAGCGCCAGTTCCTTGCCCTTGGAGAACAGCACGACGCCGCCGCCGACTTCGCCCAGGCGATTGACGGCCAGCGCCATGTCCTGCTTGTTGGTGCCGACGCAGATGATGTGGTGGGCGTCATGCGCCACGCTGGACGCCATGGCGCAGTCGCCGATATAGCCGAAGCCGGAAACGAAGGCGTTGGTGACGCCGCCCGTGCCCAGGTGGCGCTCGACCAGCGCGATCTGGCAGATGTCGTTGCGGCGGTCCATGGCGACCAGCCCGTCCTCGACCGGCAGATCGGCCTCCAGCGCGCGCGTCGGCGCCTGGTTCTCGATAACGCCGATGACACGCACCCGCACCTCATTGGCGCCCTTGGGCGCCGTGATGTCGAAGTCGTCGCCCTTCAGCTTCTTGCCGAGCTTGACGGTGTTCTTCGCCGTCTTCGGGTAATCATAGGCCGGAATATCGATTTCGAGCTTGCCGCCCTTGGCCAGCCTGACACCGCGTGCATAGACCTCGTCGATGGTCATTGCGGCGAGATCCGAAACGATCAGCAGGTCGGCCAGCCGCCCCGGCGCGATCGAGCCGATCTCGCGCTCCAGTCTGAAATGCTGGGCGGTGTTGAGCGTCGCCATCTGGATCGCCGTCACCGGCTTCAAGCCCTGTTGGATGGCGTGGCGCACCACGCGGTCCATATGGCCTTCCTGGACCAGCGTGCCGGAATGGCTGTCGTCGGTGCACAGGATGAAATTGCGCGGGTCGATGCCGCTCTCCGTCACCGCCTTGATCTGCGAGGCAACGTCGTACCAGGCCGAGCCGAGCCGCAGCATCGCCTTCATGCCCTGGCGCACACGGGCGATGGCATCCTCGGCGCGCGTGCCCTCATGATCGTCCTCGGGGCCGCCGGCGACATAGCCATGGAACGGCAGGCCGAGATCGCGCGAGGCATAGTGGCCGCCGACCGTCTTGCCTGCATGAACCGTCGCCGCGATCTCGCCCGACATGACAGGATCATTGGCGGCGACACCGGGAAAATTCATCACTTCGCCCAGGCCGATAATGTTCTCCCAGGTCATCGCCTCCTCGACATCGGCGACCGTCAGCTCGGCGCCGGCATGTTCCAGCCCCGGCGCCGAAGGCACGCAGGACGGCATCTGCACATGCACGTTGATGGGCATGGCGACCGCTTCGTCATGCATCAGCCGCACGCCGGGCAGGCCAAGCACATTGGCGATCTCGTGCGGGTCGATGAACATCGAGGTGGTGCCGTGCGGAATGACGGCACGGCAGAACTCGGTCACCGTCACCATGCCGCTTTCGACATGCATGTGCGCGTCGCAGAGACCGGGCACCAGGTAGCGCCCGCCGGCGTCGACCACCTTGGTGCCCTGGCCGATGGCATGGCTGGCATTGGGCCCGCAATAAGCGAAGCGCCCGCCGGCAATGGCGATGTCGGTGCCGGCGATGATCTCGCCCGAATGGACGTTCACCCAGCGGCCGTTGCGCACGACCAGGTCAGCGGGTTTGCGCCCCATGGCGACATCGACCAGATGTGTCGCCATCTCGGTCCACGGTCTGGGTTTTGCGAGCGTTGCTTTCGTCATTCGCGATTCCTTCGGTTGTCGCCAGTCTCGCAAATGTCGGCGGGCGCCGCCAGAGCCGTCGGGCCAACACACCGCGGCAGACTGAGCTTGTTGACTAATCTGGCCAAAGCGCGATGCTGGCTACGGACCGAGCCGTAAGGGGGAAACATGACCCGTTTTTGCAAAGCGTTCGCCGTCGTCATCTTGTTCGCAGCGTCGACCACTTTTGCCGCCGCCGAGGAACGTTGGCAGACCTTGCCGGAGCCTGCGGCCATGCCCAAGCCCGATCAGAGCGGATATGCGCCGGTGAACGGCATCCAGATGTACTACGCCGTTTTCGGAGCGGGTGACCCCGTGCTGCTCATCCATGGCGGCCTCGGCCACGCCGACATCTGGGCCAGCCAGGTGGCCACGTTTTCCAAAACCCACAAAGTGATCGTCGCCGACAGCCGTGGTCACGGCCGCTCCACCCGCACCGAGCAGCCCTATGGCTATGACTTGATGGCGTCGGACTATCTGGCACTGCTCGATTACCTGAAGATCGACAAGACCGCGCTCGTCGGCTGGAGCGATGGCGGAATTATCGGTATCGACATCGCACTGCATCATCCGGAGCGGCTGACAAGGCTCTTTGCGCAAGCCGCCAACGTAACCACCGAC
>NZ_RZTF01000606.1:0-2512 GCF_004023175.1 Mesorhizobium sp. M7A.F.Ca.MR.362.00.0.0 | reverse complement strand
ATGTCTATCGATGGTGCAGCGGCTTTCTCGCCAAACTCGAGGCGGCGGACTTGCCAGTATGAGGCTGATCGCGACCAAGTGAATCAGGGCAGCATCCCGGCCTCGCCGCGGCGAGGCTTGGTTAATGTGCTGTGGTAAGCCCGATGGCGATGAACCGACCAACTACAGTTGGATTGTAGCCGATTGTGCTGGCAAGCGAAGAACTCGCGGCTGCGCCCACTCGTCAAACTAGTTGAGCCGATCCGCAATAAGGGCTCTGGTCGCCGGGTCCGTCGGTGTCGAGCATTCGACTGTCATCGCTTCGCTGATCGAGACAACCGTGTATGAATATGTCGACCAACCCGGTTGGCGACATCGTTGATGTGCTAAGCAGCATCGACCCACACCGCACGCCAGATCTCAAGACGTTAGCTTGAGCACATTCTTCCATATTAAAACAAGAGGAAAAAGACATGGGTGAGCTCTCTTGCCGTCGGCAGATTTCTTCAAAGACGCGTGAGCGGCCACGACTGGTTGTCGAGGGCGCTCGCGCCGCACGGCAACAGAAAATGCTGGCGTCCATTGACCTGAACTTACTGTTGTCTCTTGAGGCGCTGCTGGAGCACCGCAACGTCACGCATGCGGCTCGGCACGTGCGCTTGAGCCAACCGTCGATGAGCCGAGCGTTGACACGGCTGCGTGGCATTTTCAAGGACGATCTTTTGGTTCGCGGCTCGAGCGGCTTGGTCCCGACGCCGCAGGCCGAACGGTTGGCCCAAATGCTGCCGCCGGTGTTGGATGCGCTCCGCGGGATGGTGAACCGCCAGGGGGAAAGGCGATCAAAGACAATAATGGCGATACCCGACCATCAAGCCCTGATCTTGCTGCCGCCTCTCCTACCCCTCCTGCGCGAGCACGCGCCTAATCTCGACATCGTAACCGGCTCGTTTCTAACAGGCGCGCTCCGGCGGCTTGAGCAAGGCGAGATCGATCTGGCTGTTGGGCAGACCGGTGGCACGCCACCGGGCTTCTTTCGGCGCAGGCTCTATACTGACCGCTTCGCCTGCCTGCTACGTTGCGACCACCCAGCCCTGGCGCAGGAATGGACGATCGAGACCTTCGCTGCCCTGCGCCACGCCGCCATTGGCTCGGATTCGAAGGATGGCTTCGGCCGGGTACATGATGATCTGGCCAATTTACACCTCCAAGATCGCGATCCGGTGCTGGTGTCCAATCTCCTGACGACTGCTGTGGCCATCGCGGCGACCGATCTGGTGCTGATTGTGCCACACCGCGTCGCGACACGGATCGCCGCCTTGCTCCCCCTAGCGATTCTCGATCCCCCGGTGGAACTGTCGCCTTACGAGGTTGGGCTAATTTGGCACGAGCGCTGCCATCGCGACCCAGAGCATCACTGGTTGCGCCACAAGATTGCCGCTGCAGCGGCGGCGGGAACAGAGTTGGCGCATCCATCGACAATGAGAGGGCAAACGGCTGATGCTTCGCCAAGGGAAGAAGCGTGATGCGATCGAAGTCTGGCCCTATCCTCAGGACCGAGCCGGTTCATTACCCCCTCGTCCGTCGGGACACGATGCTGGTTCCGCTGCCAACTCAGTGAAACCGACGCGCGCCGACGTCGAGCGAGCATCTGCTGTGAAGAAGGTATTCACACTTCCACCCAACTACACAAACCAAGACCCACCTTCTTCGACCGCCGTTCGGCCGCGTCAAGGCCTTCGCAGGCCATGTTATCAGGGTGTTACCGAGGTGCATGCATCGATTCTGGCCGCGTATCTTGGCCCCGACCCGTTGGCAGGTAAGTGTTTGGCACAAATTGCGAGTTCTCGGATCTTTGGCATTCTGCCCAACGAAGTGCGGCAGATCGATATTCTTGAGCACCGTTCGTTGCGGCCGGGGCGCTGCGCGCAAATCGTCATCATCGATTGCCGCGAATGGGAGCAACATGGGTACGGTCATGCGAAGCTCCCTTCCGAACTGGTGCAACTAGCTCTGGTTTCCGAAGACAGGCTGGACCGAGAGGCGGTTTTCTCCGACGGGTATTCCGATTACCTGTTGTGGCCACTGATCGAGCAGGAAGTTGTGAGCAGACTGACTGCCTGCGTCGCTCAGATCGCGCGGCGTTCTGCACCGCTATTCTTCTCAGCCGACCCCCTCATTCAGAAGGCTTGCGCTCTGCTGGCACAGCGAGTCGATCAGCAGATCGCCCTCGGCGAACTGGCGCGCATAGCCGGGACCAACAAGACAACGCTGGTTAACCGCTTCGAGGCTGCCTTTGGCTGCGGGCCTATGACCTGGTTCCGGCACTATCGGATGATTGAGGCTGCCGCCCGTTTGCGAAGCGGGCATGAAAGCGTGGCCGAGGTCGCTGAATCCTTAGGCTACGAAAACAGCAACAATTTCTCCACGGCCTTCAAGGCGATCCATGGGCTCTCGCCGCTCCGCTATCGCAAAATGGCGGCGCGCAGAGAAAGGTCTGCCTGACGCAAAGGTGGGGATCGGAAAAAACTAGTAT
>NZ_RZTF01000605.1:0-2519 GCF_004023175.1 Mesorhizobium sp. M7A.F.Ca.MR.362.00.0.0 | reverse complement strand
CCCCGTCACTATACGGGGAGAAGTGCCCGGCAGGGCGATGAGGGGCAGCGCCGGCTTCCACAATTGGTGGTCCCGCCACACGTTGAAACTGTCACCGGTCTGAAGCGATTGCCAAGCCGGCTTGCCCCCAGTCAGCTTGCCTTGACGCGCCGCAGCCGCTATCGCCTGCCCATTGCACACCTGCCCAGGACAGACCATGACCCGACCGATCATCGTGTTCGACCTCGACGGTACGCTGATCGACACAGCGCCGGACCTGCTCGACAGCCTCAACCACAGCCTGGCCGCCAGCGAGATCGCGGCGGTCGACGAAGCCGGCTTCAGGCGTTTTGTCGGTCACGGCGGCCGGGTGATGATCGAGCGGGCGCACGCCGCCCATCAGCGATCGCTTGCCGTCGAGGAGCATGACCGGCTGCTGAAACTTTTCCTCGACCACTACACGCTCAACATCCCCGGCAAGTCGCGCCCCTATCCCGGTGTCGTCGAGGCGATCGCGCGCTTCGAGGATGCCGGCTATATCCTGGCCATCTGCACCAACAAATACGAAGCCAACTCGCTGGCGCTGATCGAGGCGCTCGGCCTGACCAAACATTTCGCGGCCATCGCCGGCCAGGACACGTTCGCCTTCCGCAAGCCCGACCCGCGCCATCTGATCGAGACCATCAAGCTGGCCGGCGGCGACCCGCACCGCGCGCTGATGGTCGGCGATTCGCAAACCGACATCGACACGGCAAAAGCCGCCGGCATCCCCGTGGTGGCGGTCGATTTCGGCTACACCGACCGCCATGTCCGCGAATTCGAACCCTCGGCGGTGATTTCGCATTTCGACGCGCTGACGCTCGATCTGGCGCAAAGGCTGATTGCCGCTGCCGGAAACTGACCGGAAGGCGGCCGGCGTCGGTCCGAGACAGGGCGCAAAGCACAGCAAAACCGATCCGTGTCAGAACGCCGGACACCGCCTTGACTTACCGCACCCGCCTCCCTTATATCGCGGCTCGCTTGGCCTTCGGGCTACGAGCGGGCGATTAGCTCAGCGGGAGAGCACACCCTTCACACGGGTGGGGTCGCAGGTTCAATCCCTGCATCGCCCACCAAATCCTTACGGAAGTCGGCGATGTCTGGAGATGCGCCGGTCGAGCCGCGATCAGCGCTTCATCGATTGCAGGATGGCCTGCATGTGCTCTTCCAGGTCGAGTTCACCCCGAGCCTCAGCGGTCAACAGGTAATCGGCCTTGGCCTGGCGGTCGCCTCGGCTGATCGCCGGATAGGAGCAGATGGCCAGCAAGGCTTCCTGTTCGATCCGGTCTGCCCTCTTGCGTTCGTGGCTGCTGCTGCCCGCTTGATGAACAACCCTGTGAAGCCCGACATAGCTGGCTTCATGGGCTCCGATCAGCGCCCGCAATTCGGGCGAAGCCCCTTCCGCTTCGGCAAACGTCGGTTCAATGGCCGAGGCCACGGCGGTGAACGCAAGAAGTGTACGGCGGGTGATTTCGGGCATGCCTCGTATCCTGCTGTCTGATCATGCAGGCACACCATAGCACCGGCGCAACGGTTCGAAGAGATGCTCAGGAACGCGACCGCACTGTCTGCTGACAAAATGTATTCGCTTCCGTAGCCCGCCCGCCCAGCAGCCGGTGTGGCCTTAAGTCGCAATGATTGGCTTGCGAAAGCAGGGTTTCGGGCTTCAATGACGCTGCGATCATCACCATATGGTGATCCACAGCCCTCCAAAACGAGAGAAGCTCGCTTTGACGCGGTCGCACAGCGGCCGTCAGCCGGCAATGGCTATGAACCAGGAACCTGAAAAACCATGCCAGAAAATGTCAGACCGATTTCGAAAGACGTCCCCCTCATTCAGCTAGGCGTCTATCAGTGCCGCTTCCCGGTGAGCGAAGACCGGTCGGTACCCGGCGGTTATCGTTTCTGTGCTGGGCCAACTTCGGCGGATCGCGTCTATTGCGATCACCACCACAGCATCGTGACCGCCGTCGACCCTCGTCGAACCCGTTCAGGTCTCCACCCCGCTCAACGACGCGCCGCGTAAGTCAAGCGGGCGGCGGCCCTCATTCGGGCAGCTGCAAACCGGTGGACTGAATCGGCACGCATTCCGGCTGCGGAACAAACCGGCACGCCAGCGAGTTTCTGTCCGACGGAAACTTGAGGGAAAGCCATGTCCAGATTGCTGCTGGCGACCAGCGTCGCCGTTCTTCTCGCCGGCGGGCCAGCTTTGGCGGCGGACGACAAGCCGCTGCCGCCGCCCAATGCCAAGAAGCTGTCGGAGATCATCGCCAAGGTCGAGCAGCGCGACGGCTTTCGCTATGTGGACGAGGTCGACTGGGACAGCGGCGCCTACACCGTCACCTATTACACGGCGGACAAGGCAAAGGTTGAAATCACCTACGATCCTGTGACGGCGGAGCCGAAATAGGGTTCGCCGCATCAAATTAGCCAGCCTTCCCGGCGCCGGCGCCGCCCCTCACCTGCCTGCCGGCATCCTCTCCCCGTATAGTAACGGGGAG
>NZ_RZTF01000604.1:2018-2521 GCF_004023175.1 Mesorhizobium sp. M7A.F.Ca.MR.362.00.0.0 | reverse complement strand
CCCGCAACGAGACCGTCTGGGACGGCTCGAGCTGCGATACGATCCTCGCGATATCAGCCACGTCTACATCCGGGACCCGGAGACGAGGGAGTTCCGGCCCGTGGAGCGGCGTGACGGAATGCTTGCTCCCATGACGTTGTGGGAGCACGAAGCTGACCGCTCGCACCAACGCAGCGCGAATGCGCGAACGGATGTCGAAAAAGTGACGCTCCGCCGTCAGATAACGGAAATCGCCAGCGGGCAAAAGCCATCAAAAATCGAGCTGCGCAATGCCGTGCGTCGAGCACATGCGGTAGAGGCCGCCAAACCCTATGATGCGCTGCGCCCCGCAAAACCGGCGCCTGCCGAGCATCCCGTACGCCACAAACGCCGTCTGCCAGTCGAGGACTGGTGACGTGGTGGGCCATCTGCTCGATCACGTTCGCCCGGTTCTTGACCGCAGGATGGAAGAGCGGATCGCCTATATCCAGGCGCCGCGATGGATCGGACATCAGGTGACAGTC
>NZ_RZTF01000604.1:450-2008 GCF_004023175.1 Mesorhizobium sp. M7A.F.Ca.MR.362.00.0.0 | reverse complement strand
GCATGAACGCCTTGCCGAGTTGCTGTCCCGGCCGCCGGCGTTGCGGACCCGAGGCCTGATGCTCGTCGGACCCTATGCCAACGGCAAGACGATGATCGCCGAACGGTTTGCTGTCGAACATCTGAGAACCGCCGAGCAGCAGCGGGTGTGGGTGGTCCAGACGCGTGAGGGTGCGGGCCTCGCCCATTTCTATGAAGCATCCTCGAGGCATTGCGAGCGCCAACCGGCATGGGTCGTGGTGTCGGCCGCAAAGCCGAGCAAATCGATCGCCTGTTCGACAGCCTGAAGCCCAGGATGCTGATCTTCGACGAATTCCACAATGCGCTGCGGGGCCGATCGCGGGACGTCGAGGCGGTTCTTGCCTTCCTCAGAAGGATCGGCCGCCAGTTCGACATTTCACCGATTCTGATCGGTGAGGTCGCGGTGTACGACTTCATCAACCAGACCGCCGAAATGGCGACCCGGTTCGACCTGCATGCAGTGCCGCGATGGCAATATGGCGAGGAGTTTTTCGCGCTGCTCAACAGCCTCGAAGCCGCCTTGCCGCTCGCCCGCGCTTCCGATCTCTCGGATGAACCGATGGCGCGGATGATCTTTCAGCTCTCCGAGGGCCTGATCGGCGAGATCGTGGCGATCGTCTCTGCGGCGGCCGTGGCGGCGGCAAGGTCTGGCGCGGAGCGGATAACGAAAACGGGCATCGAGGCGCTGCGCTACATCCCCGTCTCGAAGCGCCGCCGGGCGCCGGTGCGTGACCGCCTGCTGTGAGCGGAGCACGCTTCGCCATCGAGATCCGTGAGCGATACGGGGACGTCGTTCGGGATCGGTGGTCCGTTTCCATTGACCCGCAGCCGGATGAGCTATTGTCGAGCTGGCTCCACCGCCTTGCCATCGCCAACGGTATCGCGCCGCGGCCATTCGCCGGCGTCTTGGGGCTTGGTGACGGAATGGGGTCGTCCCGCCTCGACCATAGCCTAACGCACGGTGTCGCGACCCTGCTCCAACAACAGGCGGATATTGCAACGGAAGCGTTGTCGGCGATGACGATGACCGGTCCAGCGTTGACGCCGCTCCTGCTGCCGTTGCGCGAGAACGTCCGCCCGAACCGTTCGACCTGGACGCAGTATTGTCCCCAGTGCCTTGCCGGCGACCAGGCGCCGTATTTTCGCCGGCACTGGCGGCTGGCGACGCGCATCTCGTGCTTCGTGCATGGTCGCGGTCTTCGGGATCGATGTCCCGCCTGTCGCAGCGGGATTGCATCCTTCGACCAGACCGACCTGATGCCGCAGCACTTTTGCGCCCGATGCGCCTTCGCTCTGCGCACGGCATCGAAGGTCTTCGTCAAAACGTCGGCACGACGGCTGGAACGGTCGATCGACGATATCTGCAAGGTGGGGATGGCCAAGGGATCGATGACGATCGGCGACCTGACTTCGCGGCTGCTGGGCGCGCCTGTCATTGCAGGCGTCTCATTGGGCAAGACGCTCACGAACCTGTCCACGTCCTCGCGCATCCGCTGCTTCGAATGGCTCGCGGACAAGCCTGTCGGCTGGTTGACGGC
>NZ_RZTF01000604.1:0-440 GCF_004023175.1 Mesorhizobium sp. M7A.F.Ca.MR.362.00.0.0 | reverse complement strand
CGGCGTCGGCTCGTCCTGGCTGCAGGCGGCCATGACCGGTTGATTGCGCACTTCTCGGATTTCATGGACACGCGTCAAGGATCGCCGAGGTCTGTGCGGTCACCCCCGACCGGCGCCGACCTTGCTGCTCTGCTCGCGGCCTATTCGCGCGCCACTGACGATGCGATCCAAACGAAGCGTCACCGTGTTCTTGCGGTCCCACGCGGATAGGACTGCTGCCCGCGAACCACCCATCCCTGGTGAGCAGCATGCTATTCATCACCGGCAACGCCCGCATCTTCATCCCAGTCACTGGAAAACCCCGGCGTGATGTCGCCCGCCAGCAGCTTCTCCTTCGACAGCAGGCCTGCATCCTCAAGCGCATCGATGTCGGGGAGATCGCGCAGGGTGTCGAACCCGAACTGCAGCAGGAACGCCTTGGTCGTGACATAGGTGTAGGG
>NZ_RZTF01000603.1:0-2526 GCF_004023175.1 Mesorhizobium sp. M7A.F.Ca.MR.362.00.0.0 | reverse complement strand
CCGAACCATCAGCCTTCACGCGAACCTTGACGTTCGCATCCACAACCCGCTTCACGGGCACAAGGATCTTCATTTGCCTGTCACCTCTTCACGCTAGTTGGGCGCGCTATAACAGCCTGCGCCCGTTCTGAGTTGTCGAAAGCCGACATTCCTGACTGAATTTTGGCCGGATGGAATTCCGGCCGGATGGAAATTCTGGTGTTTGTCCGCCTTAGGTTGCGGCGGTGACGTTTCCGTAGTTGCGGCAACCCTGCACGTCAATACGCTGCAAGCGGCTCAAATCGGTTCAGTCCGAACTGGAAGTGTTTCCTCGCCCCCAGCGCGGCGTCGCGGCGGGCGGGTCGGGGATCAGCGGTTCCGTGGCAACCGGCGGTTGGTCGGGAGCGGTGGGCGCGACGTCCTCGTCGGCGCCGGCAAACAGCGGCACGCCGCGGCTGCGCAGGACGAGCACAAGAACGGCTCCGGCAATGATGCCGCCGATATGGCAGGCCCACGAAATCTGGTCCTCGCCGCCGGCGGCAAACATCACCACCTGGAACAGCACCCACAAGATGAGCGGGATGAAGGCCGGGATGCGGAGCGGAATGCGGGCAAAGGCCAGCACCCAGACCTTCACCCTGGGATAAAGGATCAGATAGGCGACGACCACACCGGCGATGGCGCCGGAGGCACCGATCAGCGGCGCCTGCGAATCCCAGGCGACGAGGCCCTGGAAAGCGGCGCCGGCGATCGCGCACAACAGGTAGAAGATGAGGTAGCGGATGTGGCCGAGCGCATCCTCGACATTGTCGCCGAACACCCACAGGAACAGCATGTTGCCGCCGAGATGGAAGATGTCTGCATGCAGGAAGGAATAGGTGAGGTAGCTCAGGCTTTCGGGGATGACGATGAAACGGGGATCGAGCTCGGCGGTGTCATGGACGACCGACGGGATGAAGCCGAGACCAAGCACGGCGGCATTGGAGAAACTCTCGCCGCCGAGCGCGGTGGCAAGGTAGACCAGGGCATTGACCACGATCAGCCCGATGGTCACATATTGCAGCCTGATGTGCCGCAGCCTGTTGGTGTCGTAAAGCGGGATGAACATGCCCCAGGCCCTCTTCCGCTTTCGACAATCAGCGGTTCTTGCCGGGAACCCATAGCACGTCGGCGTTTCCGTTGTCATTGACCGCCCGGGCGGCGACAAACAGGAAATCCGAGACCCGGTTGATGTATTTCAGACCGTCGCGGTTGACGTGCTCGTCCGGATCCTGGGCAAGGGCCACGATCAGCCTTTCGGCCCGCCGCGCCACGGTGCGGGCAAGGTGAAGTGCCGCCGCTGCCGGCGTGCCGCCATTGAGCACGAAGGATTTGAGCGGCTGAAGCTCCTTGTTGAGAAGGTCGATGTCCTTTTCGACCCGGTCGGTCTGCACGGCGACGATCCGAAGCGGCTCATAGCCGAGCGGCTTGCCGTCGTCGGGCACGGCGAGATCGGCGCCGAGGTCGAAGAGATCGTTCTGGATGCGGGAAAGCATGGCGTCGATCGCGGGATGGATCGCGGCCGTGTGGACCCGGGCGATGCCGATGCAGGCATTGGCTTCGTCGACCGTGCCGTAGGCGTCTACCCGCAGGTCGGATTTCAGCCGCCTCTCGCCGGTGCCGAGACCCGTGGTGCCATCATCGCCGGTGCGGGTGTAGATCTTGTTGAGCTTGACCATTTCGCCTCCCCGCCGACATCCCTCACTTGCGGGTGAAATACACCGCAAGCAGGATCAGCACCAGCGCCACGGCCTGCAGCATGACGCGCGCCTGCATCAGCTTGTTCGATGTGACGCCGGAGCCGCCGCGCATCATATTGATGAGGCCACGAACAAGCACGACCGCAACGGCGACCATGACCAGAATGGCGAGAATGTTGAAGACGGTTGCCATTGTTTCGTTCCAGTTGTTTTGGCGTTCAGGCGCGTTTGGCCATCAGGCGGTAAAGCATCGATGCCGGCAGGATGCGTTTGAGCACCGTACCGATCCTGGCCGGCACTGTTACCACATAGTGCGGGCGTGGGCGCCGCGACAGAAGTGCATGGCGCAGCGCCGCAAGAACGACTTCCGGCCCTGGCTTCAAGGCCGATTGGCTGCCGCCGGCCCGCAGCCGTTCGAGTTGCGCCGCATAGTCGGTGCACGGAATTTTCGTGGTCGATGTTGCCGAGAAACCAAATGAGGCCATTGCTGGCGATCTTCGACTTCACCGGCCCCGGCTCGATCAGCGAAACGTGGACGCCGCTGCCGGCCAGTTCCTGGCGCTGGCAGAGCATCAAGGCCTCCAGTGCATGCTTCGACGCGGAATAGGCGCCGCGAAAGCGCACCGGGACGAGGCCAAGGATCGACGAGCAGTGGACGATGCGGCCCTGACCCTGGCGGCGCATCACCGGCACCAGCCGGCGGGTCAAATCATGCCAGCCGAAGAAATTCGCCTCGAACTGCTGCTTGAGCACCGCAACGGGCAGATCCTCGACGGCGCCCGGCTGCGCATAGGCGCCGTTGTTGAAC
>NZ_RZTF01000602.1:0-2550 GCF_004023175.1 Mesorhizobium sp. M7A.F.Ca.MR.362.00.0.0 | reverse complement strand
TCCTCAAGCACATCTTGGACCTCCAGGACGAGGGCTTCCAGTCTTTGGAGGGCCGCGAGGCTCCGCGTGGGCTCTATCTTGCTTATGAGGCCGAACTTGCCACCAGAGCTGGCCCGGAAAAGGCCGGCTGGCTGCACCTTGCGAGATCCCGCAACGACTTGAACGCGACCATTTCTCTTCTGGTCCTTCGGGAAGCTGCGTCTTCCATCTCTCAACAGATAGGAATTGCACAAGATGCCCTGCTTCAACGAGTGGAAGAGGCATCGAGACTTGTGGCTCCTTTGTACAGTCAATACCAGATCGCACTCCCCGGGTCGCCAGGGCACTATCTGCTTGGCGTCTTCTTCGCTCTGGCGCGCGAGCGCCAGCGCCTCCATAGCCTGCTGGAAGACATCAGGAACTGCCCAATGGGAGCTGGTGCTGGCGGAGGCACCAGTATGCCGATAGATCCTTTGAAAACCGCAAGTCTTCTTGGATTTGCACTGCCGTCGTACAACTCACTTGATGCGGTCGCGAGCCGAGACCATCACCTGCACGGGCTTTCAATCTTTGCTAGCATCTCAACCTTGCTCAGTCGTGTGGCCCAAGATCTGCAGGTTTGGACAACACGCGAGTTCGCTCTCATCGATGTTCCTCACATGCTTGCAGGCGGCTCTTCCATGCTGCCGCAAAAGAAGAACCCATTTCTACTGGAACACATCAAGGGGTCGGCAAGCACCGTAATTGGCGCATACGTTTCTGCGGCAACGGCTACCTGCAAGGCGCCTTTCAGCAACTCGATCGAAGCAAGCAACTACGGCTGCTCTCCTCTCAGGCTTTCAGAGGAAGCGCTGAAGCGAGCCATAACCCTAACATCGCTCATCGTGAAGTTCATGTCTTTCAACGTGGGGTCGATGCGTGAAAATCTGGAGGACGGCTCATCAATGACGGCTGTTGCCGCCGAACGAATGGCGTCGCAAGGCGTTCCTTTCAGGAAGGCCCACACACAAATTGGCGAGATCGCCCAGCGCCTGTCTCAGGATAGCTGTGTCACACAGCGCCGAAGTGAGCTTGCCGGCCAACTCGCTGGCGTGTTCCCGGCGAGTCTTGAAGAGTGCAGGGATGCTCTGCAGTTCGGAGGAGGACCAGGACAACGATCAACCGACGACCAGCTTTCCGTTGCAAAGGCGCTTTTTCGGGAAATGGAGTTGAAATGCGCCGAGATATCGGAACGTCGGGCGCACGCTGAGGTGCACTGCAAAGGGAGGGTGAAAGAACTCATCGATAAACACCGACCCAGTTGAAGGAGTGGAGTATGTGGCAAAGTCTTGCGGGTTTCTGGGGCCGGACAGGGGTTGCGGTCCGGAGCGCGAACCGACCTGATCGTATCGGGATTGAACGACGCCTGCTGACTTGGCGTGAAGAGTGGTCGCGTATCCGTTGTCGGTTCGTAGACAGGTTTGTGGGGTTCTGGGCCCCTCCCATGTTTCAAGTCAACGGTTCTCGGGACTGTCAGCAATTTTGTGCGCGAGGCCGGTTTCGTCATGACTGACGAACCTAACGACGAAAGCGACGGCGAACTGGGTCCTGGCCTCGAACCACGCGGTGGTCGTTTCCACTCTTCGGCCCGCGGTTCAGGACCTAGCAGCCTCCGACGTGACTACTATCATGGCGCAGAATTGCTCTGAGAGCCACGTATATCAGGAGAGTGCCTAGATCATGCAGGCTGGCAAAACGCGGCTCGACGATTTCATGTCCAGCTCAAACGAGAGAGCGGTTGGGCGTCCTCAGACGGTCATCGTCGAGGTGAGGGCTAAAAACGGAAAACTGGATTTGCTCGACGGGATGAAAAGACGGTTCCTGAACTGCCCTCAGGTGCAGCAATGCTACCACGTTACCGGAGAGGCAGACTTCCTCCTTATCATTACTACCATAGACATGGACGAGTATACGTCTCTTACACGGCAATTATTTTTCAAGGAAGGAAACGTGAAGAGCTTCCGAACTTGGGTCATGATGGAAGAGGTTAAGTCCGTGGGTCCAATCCCGCTTTAGCCATCGCTATTCCGCGGCCTCGACTTCGCTGCTTCACGATCGGGGGTACTGGTCAGTTGGAGAGTGTCAACGGGTACAGCATGAACGATTTGACCGCTAGGATGATCGGGCAACAGCCGACAGAGGAAGCCATTCAGACGGATTCTATCTCCCGTTCAAGGACATTTTGCAAGCCAAACTTTTCGTCGTAGTAAGTAGCGCCAGTGTCAAAAAAACCTGCCGTTAGATAGAAATGTCTAGCTCTTGCATTATTTTCTTCAACGGCAAGCATGAGGCGCTTGGCAGATGGGCGGTTTGCCGAAATCCAATGAGAGACAAGTCCAGTCGCCGCTTTTCCATATCCGTTACCTTGGTATCCTAGGCCTACGCGGAAGCTGTGCATGGTAATCACGCCTGGCGGGGCCCATTCAGGCAAGGCCGCTTTTTCACGCAGGACAAAGAAGCCAACGATCTGATGGTGGACAACGACTGCAAATGGATGCTCCAGGTCGGGGCGCGCGTTCCCTTGAAGCTCGG
>NZ_RZTF01000601.1:0-2553 GCF_004023175.1 Mesorhizobium sp. M7A.F.Ca.MR.362.00.0.0 | reverse complement strand
GCTACGCTCCTTGCTTCGCCCGTGGATGACGAAGGGATGGACGTCCCGGCCAATTATCGACGTACGCACCGCCCGGAAACCTAATGCACAGCCGCGTACATGATCTTCTCCTCCGTCGCCTCGGCCGGCGAAAACTCCTCGACGATGCGGCCCTGGCGGCAGACCAGGATGCGGTCGGACAGGTTCATGATCTCCGGCAGGTAGGACGAGATGACGACAACGGCCAGGCCCTCGTCGGCAAGCCGGTTGATGATCTGATGGATCTCGGCGATCGCGCCGACATCGACGCCGCGCGTCGGCTCGTCGAAGATGACGATGCGCGGCTGCTGCACCAGCCCCTTGCCGATCACCACCTTCTGCTGGTTGCCGCCGGACAGTTCGACGACGCGCGCATTGTCGTTGATCGCCTTGATGTTCAACGTCTTCGTCCATTCGGCTGACAGCGCGCGCATTTCCTGCGCGTTGATCACCCAGGCCTTTTCGCGCCCCGCCGCCAGCAGCCCGCCGAACAGGTTCTCGGCAATGCCCATCGTCTCGAAGATGCCTTCGCTCTTGCGGTCCTCGGTGACATAGACGATGCCGTCAGCCACCGCCTCGCTCGGCACGAGATAGCGCACCGGCCTGTCATCGAGCTCGATGGCGCCGCCGCGCAGAAAGTCGCGCTTGTAGATGCCGGAGACGATCTTGAAGGTTTCGGTGCGGCCGGAGCCAATCAGCCCGAACACACCGGTGATCTGGCCCTCGAAGATCGAGAAGGACGTGTTGCGCACGACATTGCTCATCGAGATGTCCTGCACCGACAGCACCTTCTTGCCCGCCTTGCGAAGCTTCGCTTCGTCGCGCTGCCGGTAGATCTGTCCCGACAGCGTGCGCCCGACCATGGCGGAAACGATCCTGTCGCGGTCGAAAGCAGAGGTGTCGTCGGTGATGACCAGCTCGCCGTCGCGCAGGATGGTGATGCGGTCGGCGATATCGAGCGCCTCTTCCAGCGCGTGGCTGATGAAGACGATCGACACGCCGCTCGCCTTCAGCCGCCGGATCAGCGCGAAGAAGTGCCGCTTTTCTTCCGGCGTCAGCGTCGCCGTCGGCTCGTCGAAGATGATGATCTCGGCATTGTGGTGCACCGCGCGCGCGATCTCGACCATCTGCCGCTTGGCAGCACCCAGCGTCGCCACCATGGCGTTCGGGTCGACGGGAAAGTTCAGCGATTGCAGGAATTGCTGCGCCGAAATGTAGGTGCCGCGCAGCCGGTTGAGGAACTTTTCGGTGCCGAGATAAAGGTTCTGCGCCACCGTCATCGACGGCACCAAGCTGGTTTCCTGGAACACCATGGCGATACCGGCCTGAAGCGCCGCGTGCGGCGAGGCGTAGGCGATCTCCTGCCCCTTGTGGAACATCTTGCCCGAGGTGGCGTCGACCACACCGGCGATGATCTTGGTCAGCGTCGATTTTCCCGCGCCGTTCTCGCCAAGCAGCGCGTGGATCTCGCCCTTGCGCAGGTCGAAGCTGACATTCTTCACAGCGGGCACGCCGCGGTAGTTCTTGGTGACATTCTCCAGACGGACAATCGGTTCCATCAGAAACCTCCCGTGGCGACGGAAAGGATGCAGTCGCCGCCCCTGGAGGCGATGAACAGAAGACCGTCCTTTTCCGCAACGCTGCAGATGCCATGGCGCGTGCCGTTGGCGCGGCTGTGCAGGCTGAATTGCGGCTGCATCTTCTGGTCAAGCCTGACCACCAGCCCGTAGGAGCGGCTCGGCGACCACGGCTTGTGGATGCCCATGGTGCGGATGCCGCCGCATTGCAGCGGCTCGAGGAAGCTGCGGCTGGAGGCCAGCGCTGGCGCGATCCAGTAGGCAGGCGGCACCTGGCTCAGCATGTCCTGACGGTAATGCGTTTCCTGTAGCACGAATTCGATCAGCCGGTTGCGCGGCGCAAACAGGGTCAGCCACGCCCCACCATCGGCGGAAGGTGACAGCCGCGCGGGATAGCCGGGCAGATGCGTCAGAACCGTCGAGCGGCTGCCCGTCGCGCCATCGAAACGCACCAACTGATGACGCCAGCTTTCGCTGACTAGCACATCGCCGCCGACTGGATGCAGGCCATAGGGAAAGGCAATCTCGCCGGCGACTTTGCGGAAATCACCGCCCGCGGCGTCTCGCTTCCACAGCGAACCGGAGGCACCCTTCTTCATCAGATCGGCGGCCCATTGCGACGGCGCGTGCTCGGCCGAGCCATTGGCCAGCCACAGCGTGCCGTCATCCGCATAGGCAAGTGCGGTGATGCAGCTGAGGTCGGCCGGCAGCGAAACGTCGCTGCCGCCAATCAGCAACTTGCCGTTTTCCAGCCCGACCGTCAGTTCGCCCGATGGCGACAGCGCCAGCGCGGTTACGGCAGACCGAAAAGTCTCGACCACGACAGGTTCCGCTCCAGCCGCAATCGAATGGATGGCGTTGCCGCTGGAGGCCAGTAGCCTGTCACCGGTAACGAGCAGATTGTCCGGTTCCGTCAGCTCGGCAAAGGCCGGCGCATCATCCAGCCGCGTGTTGGGGC
>NZ_RZTF01000005.1:42305-63090 GCF_004023175.1 Mesorhizobium sp. M7A.F.Ca.MR.362.00.0.0 | reverse complement strand
CCGACATACTGTTCTCCTCGTCCGCTGGGGATAGTCCGGGTCTACCTGCGGCTGGCCAAGGCGTCATGTGCCAGTCACGCGTGATCGTGCAGCCTGCGCCGTTGACCGTTCACTGATAAAGATGTTTTTTCTCGTTAAAGAACATCTGTCCATGCGTCAAGCCCGAACACGATCTCGACAGCACCGGCGGGACATCAATCGCCGTAAGGCACCCAGACATTCTTGACCTCGACGGCGCGGCGCAGGAAGGCGTCGCCGGCGGCTTCGTCGGATGCCCAGTCGATGCCGCGGCCATTGCCGCTCCAGACGCGCTTGAGGTTGCCGATGGACTCTGCCTCCGCCTTGGCGCAGGTCTCTGCGTCGGCGAACACCCAGAGCCCGTCGACATCGTCATGCTTGGCCAGCACGCCGGCAAGTTCGGCGCTGCGGCCGGTGACGATGTTGATGGCGCCTGAGGGAATGTCGGAATATTCGATGACCTGGTAGAGATCGGTGGCCAGCAGCGGGTAGCGCTCCGACGGCACCGCAACCACGGTGTTGCCCATGGCCAGCGCCGGTGCGACCAGCGAAATCAGACCGAGCAGCGGCGAGCTATCGGGGGCGACGATGCCGACGACGCCGACCGGTTCATGAAGCGCCAGCGTCACGGCACGCGCCGGCGGCTGGTGCACGCGGCCCTCGAACTTGTCGGCCAGACCGGCATAGAGGAACAGCCGTTCAATGGATTGTTCTACCTCTTCCCGCGCGGCCTTGGGCGTAGCGCCGGTCAATTCGGTGAGACGGGCGGCGAACTCGCCGGCACGGCCGGAAAGATTCTCGGCCAGATAATAGAGCACCTGGGACCTGTTATAGGCGGTCGCCTCCGGCCAGGCCTTGGCACTGCGGGCGGCAGAGACGGCATCGCGGATATCCTTGCGGCTGCCGAGCCCAACTTCGCCGGCAAGCTTGCCCTTGGCGGTGGCGATGGCGAGCGAATAATTGCCGTCCGGCCGCACCTGCTTGCCGCCGATGAACAGCTTTGCCGTGCGGTCGATTGCCGAGCCGTCGGCCTGCTCGACAGGCTGTGCGGAGGTCGTCGCCAGCTTGACGACCGGGCCGAGCGGCAGCTTTGCCGTGAGATATTCGAACATGCCCTCGCGCCCGCCCTCGCGGCCGAAACCGCTCTCGCGGTAGCCGCCGAAGCCACAGGCGGCGTCGAACATGTTGGTGCCGTTGACCCAGACCACGCCGGCCTTCAATTGCGGCGCGACGTGCAAAGCAAGGTTGACGTTCTCGCTCCACACCGAAGCGGCGAGGCCATAGCGCGTGTTGTTGGCTAGCTCGATCGCTTCCTCGGTGTTGCGGAAGGTCATGGTCGCCAGAACAGGGCCGAACACCTCTTCTTGTGCCAATATGTTAGCCGGCGAAACACCTGTGGCGAGCGTCGGCAGATGGTAGTAGCCGGAAGACGGCAGCGCCGCATCCGGCTGCCAGCAGACGGCGCCCTGCCTGGCACCTTCGGCAACCAGGCCCTTGACGCGGTCAAGCTGGGTCAAGTCGACCAGCGGGCCGATATCGGTGTTCTTGTCGAGCGGGCTGCCGACGCGCAGCCGGCTCATCCGCGTCTTGACCTTGGCGATCAGGGCGTCGGCGATGCCTTCCTGGACCAGCAGTCGCGAACCGGCGCAGCAGACCTGGCCCTGGTTGAACCAGATACCATCGACTAGGCCTTCGACGGCGCTGTCGAGATCGGCATCCTCGAAGACGATGAAGGCCGACTTGCCGCCAAGTTCCAGCGACAGTTTCTTGCCCGAGCCGGCAGTGGCTTTCCGGATGATCTTGCCGACTTCGGAAGAACCGGTGAAGGCGATCTTCTGGATGCCGGGATGGTTGACGATGGCGACGCCGGCCTCAGGGCCGCCCTGCACGATGTTGACGACACCTTTCGGCACGCCGGCGCGCTCGCAGATCTCGGCAAACAGGATTGATGTCAGCGGCGTGAACTCGGCCGGCTTCAGCACCACCGTGCAGCCGGCGGCGAGCGCCGGGGCGATCTTCCAGGCCAGCATCAGCAACGGGAAATTCCACGGGATGATCTGGCCGACGACGCCCACACCCTTGTGGCCGGGGAAATCCCTGTCCAGCGCCTGCGCCCAGCCGGCATGGTGGATGAAATGGCGGATCGCCAGCGGTACGTCGATGTCGCGGCTTTCGCGGATCGGCTTGCCATTGTCGATGGTCTCCAGCACCGCGAGCAGGCGCTGGTGACGCTGCATGGCGCGGCCGATGGCATAAAGCACCTTGGCGCGCTGATAGCCCGAGGCTGCCGACCACTTCGGCAGCGCCTTGGTGGCCGCCGCAACCGCCGCGTCGATGTCGACGGCATTGGCGTCGGATATCTTGGCCAGCAGCTTGCCGGAAGACGGCTCGCTGGTTTCGAAAGTCTTGCCGCCGGACGCGGCTTTCCAGTCGCCGCCGATGAACAGCGCCTTCCCGAAATCGCGCGCGGCAAGCCATGCATCGGCCTCGTTGCGGGCTTCCGGCGCCGGGCCGTACTCCATGGCATGATAGCGATCGAGGATGTTCATCAGGTGCCTCCTTCACCCTCCCGCCTGGGAGGGTCGATCGGCAAAGCCGATCGGGTGTGGTGCGCTCAAGCCATCGCGTGGCGATGATTGGCCGAATAGTGTCCGGTCAGATGGTGCTCGAGCTGGCGCTCGATGTCGGTCAAAAGGCTCGACGCACCGAAGCGGAACAGGTCCGGCTCCAGCCATGGCCGGCCGAGCTCTTCCTTCATCAGCACCAGCCAGTCGAGCGAGGCCTTGGCGGTGGAAATGCCGCCGGCCGGCTTGAAGCCGATGAGGTAACCGGTTTCCTCGAAATAGGCCCTGATGGCGCGCACCATGGCGAGGCCGACGGGCAGCGTCGCATTGACGCTTTCCTTGCCGGTCGAGGTCTTGATGAAGTCGGCGCCTGCCATCATCGCCACCATCGAGGCCAGCATGACATTGCGCAGCGTGGCGAGGTCGCCGGTGCCGAGGATGACCTTCAGATGAGCGTCACCGCAAGCGGCGCGCATCGAGACGATCTCGTTGTAAAGCTCCCGCCACTTGGCCCCGAACACCAGGCCGCGCGGGATGACGACGTCGATCTCGTCGGCGCCGTCGCGGACCGAGGCCTCGATCTCCTGCAGGCGGGTCGACAGCGGCGTAAGGCCATGCGGGAAGGCGGTGGAAACGGCGGCGACATGGATGCCGGTGCCGCGCACCGCATCGACGGCGGTGGCAACGAAGGGATGGTAGACGCAGACGGCGGCCGGGCGGATGGTTTCACCCGATATGCCGAGGCCCTCGACGATGTCGCGGCGGAACGGATTGATCGCCTTGGCGCAGAGCCGGCGCACGCGCTCCTCGGTATCGTTGGAATTCAGCGTCGTCAAATCCATGCAGGCGACGGCGCGCAGCAGCCAGGCCGCCTGGTTGTCGGCCTTTATAGAGCGCCGCTTGGTCAGGCTGGCGACGCGCCGTTCCAGCGCCGAGCGGTTGACGCTGCGCACCGATTCCATGAAGCCGAGATCGAGCTTCATGCCGGGATTGCGCGCAATGCGATGGTCCGGTGGAACGGCTGTGTTGGCGGCGGCACGCGCCGGCAGCGGCGTCACCTTGGACGAGCCAACATCGGCTTCGCGGATTGTGCTGCTCATCTCCTGCCCTTTCATTCAGCGACGTGTGCCGAAGATAGCCCGTGAAGTCGTACTTCACGAGTCCTGCAGACGGTGATATCCGAAAAAGGCGGCGAAAGCAGCAGTTTTTGACCGTGTGGTCAAAAACGCAGACTTCGAGATGTCAGGTGCGGCTCAGCCGACGAAAGCGCGCTCGACCACGAAAGTCGCCGGGTGGCTCAGCGAACCTTCCTCGAAGCCGAGGCTTTCGGCCAGTTCCTTGACGTCCTTCAGCATATGCATCGAGCCGCAGATCATGATGCGGTCGGTTTCCGGGCTGAGCTTGTCGATGCCGAGATCGCTGTAGAACTTGCCGGAGCCGATCAGCGCGGTGATGCGGCCCATGCGCGCTGAGTCCTCGCGGGTCGTTGAATTGTAGAGCGTGACGCGCCCAGTGGTCAGTTCGCCGATCAGCGGGTCGCTTTCCAACGCCGCGACCAGCTCCTGGCCGTAGGTGAGTTCCGCATTGTCGCGGCAGGTATGGGTCAGGATCAGCTGATCGAATTTCTCGTAGGTGTCGGGGTCGCGCAGCAGGCTGGCGAAAGGTGCGATGCCGGTGCCGGTCGAGATCATGAACAGCCGCTTGGCCGGCGTCAGCGCGTCGACCACCAGCGTGCCGGTCGACTTCTGGCGCATGATAACCGTATCGCCGACCTGGATCTTCTGCAGTTCGGAGGTCAGCGGACCGTCCGGCACCTTGATCGAGAAGAATTCCAGCTCCTCGTCCCAGGCCGGGCTCGCCACCGAATAGGCGCGGTACACCGGCTTCTCGGCGTTGGGCAGGCCGATCATGACGAACTCGCCGGAGCGGAAGCGCAGCGACTGCGGACGGGTGATGCGGAACGAGAACAGCCGATCGGTATAGTGCTTCACCGAGACGACGGTTTCGGCATAGACGTTGGCCGGAATCGGGAACTGCAGCGGTCGGGCGCCGGCGGTGTTGAGAGCGGATGTGGTGTTCATCAAATCCAACCTTCTGGCCCAACCGTGGACGCGGGCGCCAAACTTTCACCTGCACGCCCGGACCATTCAGATCCCGGCGGGCTGTTCGCACACTGCAAAGCGGCAAGCTCTTGTGTCCGGAATTTATTAGTATACAAACGATATTTGCGTCAAGATGCTCCCTTAAAACAGCTTTCCAAACTGGCGCATATCCGTAGTCCGCGCATTTCGGGTTTCGACGATGGAAGAGAATATTTCGGCGCAAGCGCGCAATTCCCGGGGAAATGTCGTCGCCGGTATCGATGTCGGCGGCACCTTCACCGACCTGCTCCTGATCGACGGAAGCGACGGCGGCCGGGTGTATCTGGCCAAGACGCCGACCACGGTGGACAACCAGGCTTTCGGTGTCGTTTCGGCACTCGGCGCCACCGGATTTCCGATCGGCGGCATCGACCTCATCGTGCATGGCACGACCACCACCACCAATGCGGTGCTCGAACGCCGGCTGGCGAAAACCGGCATGATCACCACGCGCGGTTTTCGCGACGTGATCGAACTGGGCCGGCGCACGCGCCCGCAGGCCTATGGCATGACCGGCAGCTTCGTCCCGATCATTCCTCGCAATCTCAGGCTCGAAGTCTCGGAGCGCGTCGAAGCGTCGGGCGCGGTGCGCACGCCGCTCGACGAGACCGAGATGCGCGACGCCGTGCAGACGCTGATCGCGGCCGGTTGCGAATCCCTCGTCATCCATTTCCTGCATTCCTACGCCAATCCGGCACATGAGCGGCGCGCCGTCGAAATCGCCACCGAACTCTGGCCGAACGGCTACATCACGGCAGGCCACGCGCTGCTGTCGGAAGCGCGCGAATTCGAACGCGGCGTGACCGCTTCGGTCAACGCCTCCGTGCAGCCGATCCTCGAGCGCTACGTCGAGCGGCTGCGCAAGGAATTGGGCGCGAAAGGCTATGCCCGCGACTTCCTGATCATGAACGGCAATGGCGGCATGATCTCGGCCCGCTTCGTCACACGTGAATCGGCCAAGACGGTCATGTCCGGCCCGGCCTCGGGCGTCATCGCCGCCGCCTATACGGGAAAACGCGCCGGCTTCGAAAACCTCGTCACCTATGACATGGGCGGCACCTCGACCGACGTGGCGTTGATCCGCAATGCCGAGCCGGCAGTGTCGAACGAGATCGAGATCGAATATGCGATGCCGATCCATGTGCCGATGGTGGCGGTGCACACGGTCGGCGCCGGCGGCGGCTCGATCGCCCGCGTCGATGCGGCCGGCCTGATCCAGATCGGTCCGGAAAGTGCCGGCGCCAATCCCGGCCCGATCTGCTACGGACGCGGCGGCCTCGAGCCGACCATTACCGACGCCAATCTGGTGCTCGGCCGGCTGGCGCCGAAGAAGCTGCTGGCGGTCCAAAACCCCGTCACATCAGAGCGCGTCACCGGCATTTTCGAAGACAAGATAGGCAAGGCGACCGGCCTGTCCGGCGTCGAGGCGGCGGGCGCGGTGCTGCGGCTCGGCAACATGAAGATGGCGGGCGCCATCCGCATGGTCTCGGTGTCGCGCGGCCATGACCCTCGTGATTTCGCGCTGTTCGCCTTTGGCGGCGCCGGCCCGCTGCACGCAACGGCCCTGGCGCGCGAACTCGGCCTGCCCCGGGTGCTGGTACCGGCGCGTCCGGGCATCACCAACGCACTCGGCTGCGTCGTCGCTGACCTGCGCCATGATTTCGTCAACACCGTCAACCAGCCGGTGGCGGTGCTCGACGAAACACAGCTTCGCACCGTATTGGAACGGCACCGGAACGAAGGCGAAGAGCTGATCGGCAAGGAAGCGGTGAAGCCGGAGACGATCCGCGTCACGCACTCCGCCGACATGCAGTTCGTCGGCCAGACCCACATCATCAACGTGCCGCTGCCGTCCTCATCGGTGACGCGGGCAACGCTGCAGCAGCTTTTCGAAAAGGCCTATTTTGCCCGCTTCAAGGTCGAACTGCCGGAAATCCGCGCCAACCTCGTCAATCTCAACACCTCGGTGACGGGCGTCCGCCCGTCGATAGACCTGTCGCGCCTAATCGACCCGGCTGGGCGCGCAACAACGCTCGACGAGGCGCGGCGCGAGATCCGGCCGGTCTGGTACAGCGGACGCTGGCACGACACGCCGGTATACGCGCGCGAAAAACTGCCGCTCGACGCTGAAATCGAAGGGCCGGCGATCCTCGAACAGATGGACGCCACCACCGTGCTCGAGCCCGGCGACCGCGCACGCAGCGACGCCGACGGCAACATCATCATCGACATTGGCGAGGCCTGAGATGCCAAATCTTGATAGGGCAAAGCTCGACGCCATCACCCTTTCGGTCCTGCAGGCGGCACTGCAGCAGGTCTGCGACGAGATGGACCTGACCTTCTCGCGCGCCGCCTTCTCGCCTGTCATCGCCGAGGCCAATGACCGCTCCGACGGCATCTATTCGGCCGTCGATGGTTCGCTGATCGCGCAAGGCAGCCAGGGCCTGCCGGTGTTCGTCGGCGTCATGCAATATTCGACCAGGACGGTGATCGAGATGATCGCCGATGGCCGCTGCTTGGCCCCGGAGCCGGGCGACATCTACATCGTCAACGATCCCTATCTCGGCGGCACGCATCTGATGGATGTGCGCTTTGCCATGCCGGTCTACCGGGACGGCAAGATTTTCTGCTGGCTGTCCAACACCGGCCATTGGCCCGACATTGGCGGCTCGGTGCCGGGCGGATTTTCAGCCTCGGCGACTGCCGTGGAGCAGGAAGGCCTGCGACTGCCGCCCGTAAAACTGTTCAAGAAGGGCGTGCTCGATCCGGAGATCTACGCCATCATCTGCTCCAACATCCGTGTCGCCGACCAGCGCATCGGCGACATCCGCGCCCAGGCTGCGGCACTGCTGATTGGTCAGGACAGGCTCAATGGGATCCTGGATCGTTACGGTGATGAAACGGTTGTCGAGGCGATCGCCGAACTGCGCCGCCGCGCGGCCGAGCAGATGCGCGCCAACATCTCAGCCATTCCCGACGGCACCTACCATTCCAAGGCGTTTGTCGATTCCGACGGGGTGGTCAACGAGCCGCTGACCATCGCGCTTGCCGTCGACAAGCAGGGCGATACGCTGACCTTCGATTTCGCCGGTTCGTCCAAGCCTTGCGCCGGGCCTATGAACAGCGTGCTGGCGACCACCTTGTCCTCGGTCTATCTCGCCATGCGCCACATTTTCCCGGATGTGCCGATCAGTGCTGGCGCTTTCGAGCCGCTGATCGTCAAGCGTCCGGAAGGCACGTTCCTCGACGCCAAATATCCGCGTCCCGTATCGGGCTGCGCGGCTGAGGTGTCGCAGCGCATCGCCGAGGCGGTGTTCGCGGCGATGGTGCAGGCGCTGCCGGACAAGGTGACGGCGGCTCCCGCCGGCTCCAGCGGCAATTTCGCGCTCGGCGGCAATGACCCGGCGCGCGGCCGCGATTACGTCATGTACCAGATCTCCGGCGGCGGCTATGGCGGCAATTCAGGCCATGACGGCCTGACCAATGGCTGTTCGACCATCGGCATTTCCAAATCGCCGCCGGTCGAGATCATGGAACAGGCATTCCCGGTGCTCTACCGCCACTATGCCTTGCGCGAAGGTTCAGGCGGCGCCGGCAAGCATCGCGGCGGTTTCGGCCTCGCCTATGAGGTCGAAATCCTGCGCGGCGACGCCCGTGCTTCTTTCGTCATGGATCACGGCCGTTTCGGCCCCCAAGGCGCACTCGGCGGCAGGGATGGCGCGGTCAACATGGTGACCGTCTTCCGCAACGGCGAGGAACATGTACCGCCGCATTTGTCCAAGGAGCAGGACATCGCGCTCAAGGCCGGCGACCGCGTGCGTGTCGGCACGCCGGGCGGTGGCGGCTACGGCGATCCGCTGCAGCGCGATCCGGATCTGGTGCTGCGCGACGTGGCGTTGGGTTACTATACGGTCGAGGAAGCCAACGAAAAATTTGGCGTTGTCCTCTCGGCAGGCGAACTCGGCATCGACCGGACAGCGACGAACAAGCAGCGCGCCGGCTAACGCACGACCAATCGTGAGGGCTTGGTCCGCTCGCCGCGCCGCGATCGCCGCAGCGCATGTCGTTTCCGTCTCCGCCGGGATCATGAAAGCCCGTAGACTTCCCGCTTTCAACGGGGAACTCGAACATGCGTCTTTTCGGTCGTTTCGTGCTTGCCGCTTCCGTCGCTCTCACCCTTGCCACGGGCGCCGCCTCCGCCCAGGACAAAAAACTCAGGATCGGCACCGAGGGCGCCTATCCGCCCTTCAATTACGCCAGTGCCGACGGCACGCTGGGCGGCTTCGACATCGACTTGGGGAAGGCGCTGTGCGCCGAGATGAAGGCCGAGTGCGAATTCAGCGTGCAGGATTTCGATGGTTCCATACCGGCGCTGCAGGCCGGCAAGTTCGACGCCATCATCAACATCACCATCACGCCGGAGCGGGCCGAGAAGGTCGAGTTCACCCACAAATACTACCAGACGCCGCCGGCCATCGCCGTACCGAAGGATTCGACTATATCAGGCACCTCGCCGGACAATCTGAAAGGCAAGGCGCTCGGCGTGCAGACCGCGACTATCCACCAGAAATTCGCCGACCAGAAATATGCAGGCTCGACGGTCAAGGCCTATCCGACGGGCGACGATGCCCGCACCGACATGGCCAATGGCCGCCTCGACGCGATGATGGACGGCTCGATCATCCTGACCGAGTGGTTGAAGAAGCCAGACGGCGCCTGCTGCAAGCTGCTCGGCACGCTGACGGCCGATCCGGCCATACACGGCCCCGGCGTCGGCATCGCCCTGCAGAAGGGCAACAAGGAGTTGGCCGACAAGCTCAATGCGGCCATCGACGCGCTGCGCGCCAATGGCAAGTACAAGGAAATCAACGACAAATACTTTTCCTTCGACGTCTACGGCAGCTGAGAACGACAACAGATGCCTTCCGGCAGCGCTGCCTGGCGCTGCCGTTTTCTTGAACGATGGAGACTTCCTTGGCTGAGCGGCGTTCCCCTTTCTACAGCAGCATCGTCGGGCTGGGCGCGACCATGGGTCGTGTCGGGGGCGATTTCATCTCGGCCAAAACTTATTCCGGCGTTGCCGACGAGCACCTGAACACCCGCAGGAATGTCGGCGTGCAGGATCTCAGCACCATGGGCAAGATGGATATCAAGGGGCCGGATGCCGAGGCGCTGGTCAACCATGTCATCGTCAATAATGCCGCTGCCATGAAACCGGGCCAGGTCCGCTATTCCACGGTCTGCCGCGAGGATGGCGGCATCATGGACGACCTCACCGTGTTTCGGTTGGGCCCGGAGCACTTCATGCTGGTGACCGGCTCGGTCAACCGGCTGAAGATGCTGCCCTGGCTGCAGCATCACGCTCAGGGCCGCAAGGCCTATGTCACCGACATCACGGCGGCCATCGCCTTCCCGACCATCCAGGGTCCGCGCTCGCGCGAACTGCTGAAAGCGTTGATCGCGGATGCCGATCTGGATGGACTGAAGCGCTGGTCATTCACGTCGGGCCATATCAACGGCACGAGAGTACTGATCTCGCGCACCGGCGTCACCGGCGAACTCGGCTTCGAACTGTTCGTGCCGGCCGACGAGGCGGCCTCTCTCTGGGACGCGCTGATGCGCACCGGCCGTGACTTTGGCCTGAAACCCTATGGCGTGCTGGCGATGTTCACGCTGGGCCTGGAAAAGGCCTATCCGGCGCACGGCATCGACATGGACGAGAGCCGCACCCCGTTCCATGTCGGCCTCGACCGCTGGATCAAGTTCGACAAGGGCGATTTCGTCGGCCGCGAGGCGCTTCTCAAGGTCCGCGACACCGGCCTCGACGAGCAATGGGTCGGACTGATCCTCGACGGCGACAAGCCGGCCGCGACCGATGCCAGGGTTCTGGCCGATGGCGAGGACGCCGGCATCGTCACCTACAGCGACCACGGCTATTCCCTCGGCAAGGTGCTGGCCACCGCGCATCTGCGGCTGCCCTTCACGGCTGTCGGCACCGAATTGAGCATTGATATTGGTGGTAAGCCGACGCGTGCGGTGGTGGCTCCGATACCGTTCTTCGATCCGGAAGGGGCGAGGTTGCGAGGTTAGCTGACCCCCCTTCGGGTGTTTCGGCCATTTCCAAGGTATGCGGGGCCGTCAACCCAAGCGACCGTCGAAACTTCTGAGGTAGCCGGAACGATCAGCTCTCGCCGTCGATCAGCGTCTCCAGCAGATCGAGCAACTGCTTGAGCTTTTCGTGGCCGAATCGCTGTTCGATGTCGTCATAAATGACGCGACGCTCGGGCGACAGGGCGTCGATCAGGGCGGAACCGGCGGGCGCAATGCTTAGAACGACGCGTCGGCCGTCGCCTTCGGCCTTGTTGCGGGTGATGAATTTGCGGCCCTCGAGCGCCTTGATGATGCGCGTCAGGCTGGGCGGCAAAACCGAGGCGCGGTCGGCGAGTTCCGTCGCCTCGACCGGGCCGGCTTCGCTCAGCACGCGCAGCACGCGCCATTGCTGTTCGGTCACGTCATGCGCCGCAAGCATCGGCCGAAACCGCGCCATCACCGCTTCGCGGGCATGAAGCAGCGCCATTGGCAGAGAACGACGGGTGTTTTCAGGCAGCAAGAAAAAGAGCCTCCCACGCTTGCGATCGAACAGGCCCCTCCCTCGGCCGAATCCCCCTGCCAGGGCCCGTTCATGCCATCCCGTATCGTTGCGCCAAGGCCGATGCAAGACTTGACTTCGTCGGCGTTGCATGTAATTAACGCGTTAACTACAACAAAAGCAATAGACCAGGGAAACGCCGTGCCTCACTTCTCCATCGAGTATTCAGCCAATCTCGATGCCAAGGTCGACATGGGCGAATTGTGCGCGCTGGTGTTGCGCACCGTGCTGGACACCGGGCTGTTCGAGACCGGCGCCGTGCGGGTGCGGGCCTTTCGCGCCGAGGCTTACGCGATGGCCGACAGTCTGCCGGAAAACGCTTTTCTCGACATGTCGTTTCGCATCGGCACCGGCCGCAGCCCTGATGAGAAGAAGCGGACCGGCGAAGCCGTCTTCGCGGCGGTGAGCGAATATCTCGCCGGGCTGTTCGAGACCCCGCATTTCGCCCTGTCGCTCGAAATCCGGGAAATCGACCCGGAGCTGAGTTGGAAGAGAAACGCAATCCACCCGCGACTGCGCGGCAAGTGACGGAACCCGATATGTCCGACCTGCAAGGCAATCTGAACAAGGCCGAGGCCTATATGGACCGCTTCAGGCGCGATGGCGTGTTGAACCAGATCGGCGGCGAGGCGGTACCGGCGCTCGACGGCACGACGTTCGAAACGCTGTCGCCGGTCGACCTGAAGCCGCTGGCAAGTGTCGCGCGCGGCGGGGCTGCCGATATCGACCGCGCCGCCAGGGCGGCGAAGGCGGCGTTTCCGGCCTGGGCCGCCATGCCGGGCGAAGCGCGCAAGAAGCTGCTGCACAGAATCGCCGACGCGATCGAGGCGCGTGCCGAGGAGATAGCCTTCGTCGAATGCATGGATACCGGCCAGGCGCTGAAGTTCATGGCCAAGGCGGCGTTGCGGGGTGCCGAGAATTTCCGCTTCTTCGCCGACCGTGCACCCGAAGCCCGAGACGGCGAGACGCTGCGGACGTCCGGCCAGGTCAACATCACGACGCGCGTTCCGATCGGCCCGATCGGCATCATCACGCCGTGGAACACGCCGTTCATGCTGTCGACCTGGAAGATCGCGCCGGCGCTGGCGGCCGGCTGCACCGTGGTTCATAAGCCGGCTGAATTTTCGCCGCTGACCGCCCGCCTGCTGGTCGAGATCGCCGAGGAGGCCGGTCTGCCGAAGGGTGTGTGGAACCTGGTCAACGGCCTGGGTGAAGATGCCGGCAAGGCGTTGACCGAGCATCCCGACATCAAGGCGATCGGCTTTGTCGGCGAGAGCCGTACCGGCTCGATGATCATGAAACAAGGCGCCGACACGCTGAAGCGCGTGCATTTCGAGCTTGGCGGCAAGAACCCGGTGATCGTCTTTGCCGACGCCGATCTCGAACGCGCCGCCGACGCCGCCGTATTCATGATCTATTCGCTGAATGGCGAACGCTGCACCTCGTCGTCGCGACTGCTGGTCGAAGCTTCGATCTATGAAAGCTTCACCGCCAAAATCGCGGAGAGGGCGAAGCGCATCGTCGTCGGCCATCCGCTCGATCCGAAAACGGTGGTCGGCCCGCTCATCCATCCGGTGCATGAGAAGAAGGTGCTGTCCTATATCGACATCGGCAGGTCGGAGGGGGCCACGCTCGCCGTCGGCGGCGGCAAGGTCGATGGGCCGGGCGGCGGCTGTTATGTCGGCCCGACACTGTTCACCAACGTCACCAACGGCATGCGCATTGCGCAGGAGGAGATTTTCGGGCCGGTGCTGAGCGCCATTCCCTTCAACGACGAGGCCGAGGCGCTTGCGCTGGCCAACGACACGCAATACGGCCTGACCGGCTATCTCTGGACCTCGGACGTCACCCGCGCCTTCCGCTTCACAGACGCGCTCGATGCCGGCATGATCTGGGTCAATTCCGAGAATGTGCGCCATTTGCCGACACCGTTCGGCGGCGTCAAGAATTCCGGCATCGGCCGCGACGGCGGGGACCATTCCTTCGACTTCTACATGGAGACGAAGAACATAGCCTTTGCGACGACGGCGCACGCGATCCAGAAACTCGGCGGCTGACCGGAGGAAATCAGATGCCCTTGCCCAAGCCCAATCTCTACCCCGCCTTCAACATCGTGCGCCTCAGCCATGTCGAGCTGGCCGTCACCGACCTCGCCAAATCCCGCGCCTTCTATGTCGATACGCTCGGCCTGCAGGTCACCGACGAGACATCGGACACCATCTATCTCAGGGCGCTGGAGGAGCGTGGGCACCATTGCATCGTGCTGAAGAAGGCGGCCACGGCCGAAGCGCGCGACCTTGGCTTCAAGGTCTTCTCGGATGAAGACCTCGACAAGGCAGTGCATTTCTTCAAGGACAAGGGCCTGCCGGTGGAATGGGTCGAGCGGCCTTACCAGTCGCGCACCTTCCGCACCCGCGATCCGCACGGCATTCCGCTTGAATTCTACGCGGAGATGGAGCGGCTGCCGCCGATCCACCAGAAATATGCGCTGTACAAGGGCGTCAAGCCACTGCGCATCGACCACTTCAACTGCTTCTCGCCGAACGTCGATGAATCGGTGGCGTTCTACAACGAGCTCGGCTTCCGGGTGACCGAGTATACCGAGGACGCCAGCAGCGGAAGGCTGTGGGCGGCGTGGACGCACCGCAAGGGCGGCGTGCACGACATCGCCTTCACCAACGGCATCGGGCCGCGCCTGCACCATGTCGCCTTCTGGGTGCCGACGCCGCTCAACATCATCGACCTGCTCGATCTGATGGCAACGACGGGCTATTTGCCGAACATCGAACGCGGCCCCGGCCGGCACGGCATTTCCAACGCCTTCTTCCTCTATGTCAGAGACCCGGACAACCACCGCATCGAGATTTACTGTTCGGATTACCAGACGGTCGATCCGGACCTCGAGCCGATAAAATGGGACCTCAAGGACCCGCAACGCCAGACGCTGTGGGGCGCGCCGGCGCCGAAAAGCTGGTTCGAGGAGGGCAGTGTGTTTGCCGGAGCGAAGGCACGCCAGCCGGATTTGGCGGCTTCGCCGATCATTGCGCCGTGACGATGAACCTTACGAGGAGACACGGATGACTGGACATGGCCGGCTCGCCACCTTCACCGTCGGCGGCAAGGCGCGCTATGGCGCGGTCACCGGCAAGGGCGTCGTCGACCTGTCGGCGCGCCACGGCCAATGGCCGACGTTGCGGGAAGTGATCGAGGCCGGCGCCTTGCGGCGGCTGGCGGAAGAGGCGGAGGCGTTTGCCCCAGATTTCCCGCTCGACGCCATCGCCTACGAAATCCCGGTGCCTTCGCCGGAAAAGATCGTCTGCGTCGGCGTCAACTACCCCGACCGTAACGAGGAGTACAAGGATGGCCAGGCTGCGCCCTCCAACCCGTCGCTGTTCGTCCGCTTTCCCCGCTCCTTCGTCGGCCATGGCGCGCCGCTGGTGCGGCCACCGGAATCACCGCAGCTCGACTATGAGGGCGAAATCGTCATCGTCATCGGCAAGGCTGGCCGGCGCATTGCCGAGGCCGACGCGCTTGGCCATATCGCGGCGCTGTCGCTGTGCAACGAGGGCACCATCCGCGACTGGGTGCGGCATGCCAAGTTCAACGTCACGCAAGGCAAGAATTTCGACCGCAGCGGCTCGATCGGCCCATGGCTGGTGCCGTTCAGCGAAGAGGCGCAGATCGCCGATATCGCGCTGACCACCCGCGTCAATGGCGAGTTGCGCCAGCAGGACAGCACCAGCCGGATGATTTTTTCCTTCCGCAAGATCATCAACTACATCTCGACCTTCACCACGCTGGTGCCGGGCGATGTCATCGTCACCGGCACGCCGACGGGCGCCGGCGCCCGCTTCGAGCCGCCGATCTGGCTGAAGCCCGGCGACGTGATCGAGGTGGAGGCCGAAGGCATCGGCGTGCTCAGAAACGGTGTCGTCGACGAGGCAGCGCAATGACCCCGGAGCAAGTGGAAGACGCCGCGGCACGGCTGTTCGAGGCCGAGCGGTCGCGCCGCCAGATCCGTCTGCTCAGCCTCGATTTTCCCGATGCGACGATGGAGGACGCCTACCGCGTGCAAGCGGCGCTGGTGACGCGAAAGATCGATGCCGGGCTGAAGCCGAAGGGCTGGAAGATCGGGCTGACATCGAAGGCAATGCAGTACGCGCTTGCCATCGACACGCCGGATTCGGGCGTGCTGTTCGACGACATGTTCTTCCATGACGGCGCGACGGTGCCGGCCGGCCGCTTCATCCAGCCGCGCGTCGAGGCCGAGATCGCCTTCGTCATGAAGGCGCCGCTGAAAGGCCCCGGCGTGACCATCTCCGACGTGCTCAACGCCACCGACTACATCACCCCGTCGCTGGAAATCCTCGACACGCGCATCGAGCGCGTCAATGCGGAGACGAAGAAGGTGCGCACCTTCTTCGACACGATTTCCGACAATGCCGCCAATGCCGGCATCGTCATCGGCGGCCGGCGGCAACGTCCTGATGAGGCCGACATGCGCTGGATCGGTGCCATCGTCTCGCGCAACGCCGAGGTCGAGGAAACCGGGCTCGGCGCCGGCGTGCTCAACCACCCGGCCATGGGCATCGCCTGGCTGGCGGACAGGCTCGCCCGCTACGGCATGTCGATCGCGGCTGGCGAGGTGGTGCTCTCGGGATCGTTCGTGCGCCCGGTCGAGGCGCGGCCCGGCGACACGATCGTCGCCGATTTCGGCAGTTCGGGCACGGTCAGCATCCATTTCGCGAAGGGCTGATGACCCGCCAGTTCTTATTGATCGGCCCTATTCGCCACGCAGATAGGCAATCACCACATCGGCTGCGATGGCCGACATACGCTGGCCGACATCCCTGGTGATGTCGCCTTCGACGCGGCTCTGCACCCAACCGAGGAAAGCAAAGGCACGCAACGCCGAAAACAGCGGCAGCGCGGCGATGTCGCGCGCGGTCAGTGCCCGCTCCTGCCGATAGCCCTCGAGCAAAGCGGCCTCGATCAGCGGATAGATCGCCTCATCGCGGTTCTGGTAGAGCGCGACGGCAAGGTCGTACATGTGCCAGCCATGGCCGCAATCGTCGAAGTCGATGATGCGGATCGCGCCGTCATGGACGAGCACATTCTCGCGCACCAGATCGGCGTGGATGATGCCGAAATTGCGGGCGCTGCGTTCATGCTCCGACAGCGCCTTCACGGCCTTTTCCCGCGCCTGGAAAACCAGCTCGCGATGAGGGCCGTCGAGGAAGGGCGAGGTCTCGAAGCGGCCCCAATTCGGGTTCGCGCCGAAGAAGCCATTGAAATCCCAGGCATGGCGGGCAAAGCCGGCGGGCGGCGTCCAGGCAGACGTGACATTGTGCATGTGGGCGATGGTTCGGCCCATCGCGGTAAAGACCTGTCTTGCCTGCTCGGGCGTAAAATCCAGCGGCACGCCTCGCGCGCCGACGGCGCGGCCTTCCAGCCAGCTCAAGCAATCGACTTGCCGGGGTTGCACTGAGGCGTTGGCGCTGACAAGCACGAACAGATCGCCGGCCGGCGTGGCGACCGCAGATGGCGTGGCGATGCCGGCCGCTTGCAAAAAGCCCATCCATTGCAGTTCCGAGCGCAGGGCGGCGTCCGTGTGATAGCCAAGCCGATGAATGCGCATGGCGGCCGGCTGGCCTGTTGGCAAGATGACGCGAAACACCGCGTTCTCGCGGAATTTCAGCAGCTCTGGCTCACCCTCACGAATGCCCCAATGTTCGAGCGCGCGCTTGGCAAGCTCGGTGACATCGGCTGCCGTCTCGGGCTCGGATTGCGTGGAAACAGCGTTCACGCCTTCACTCCGCCGACTTCACCCAGCACCTCGTCGAGGGCGCCGATCAGGACGTCGGCATTGTCGCGCGAGAACGGCATGGGCGGGCGGATCTTCAGCACATTACCGTGGATGCCGGTCTTGCCCATCAGCACGCCGCGGTGGCGCATGCGGTTGGCGACCTGCTCGGCAATGTCGGGCGCCGGCTCGCGCGTCTCGCGGTCGTGAACCAGTTCGGCGCCGAAGAACAGGCCGGCGCCCCTGACCTCGCCGATGCATTCATGGCGCTCGGCCAGCGGGCGCAGCAGACCGAGCGCATAGGCGCCGACGTCACGTGCGTTGGCGACGAGATCTTCCTGCTCGATGACGTCGAGGACGGCATTGGCCACCGCGCAGGAAACCGGATTGCCGCCAAAGGTGTTGAAGTAACGGAAAGCGTTGCGGAAGGTCGCCAATGTGTCCTTGGTGGTGACCACCGCGGCGACCGGATGGCCGTTGCCCATCGGCTTGCCCATGGTGACGATGTCGGGCACGAAGCCAGCGCGCTGGTGGCCCCAGAAATGACTGCCGGTGCGGCCGAAACCGGGCTGCACCTCATCGGCGATGACCAGTCCGCCGGCGTCACGCACCGCGCGCATCGCGTCGTCGAAAAATCCGGATGGGAGCGTCGGAAAGCCTTCATTGGCGAGTAGCGGACACAGGATGATGCCGGACAGGCCGATGCCATCCTGCTCCAGCGAGGCGATGGCTTCGCGCACCGCGTCGCCAAAGGCTTTGCCGTTGGCCATCGCATCCTGATGGCGATAGCTGTCAGGCGCCGGCACCAGCCTGACATTGCGGGCGCGGCCACCGACCGGCGGCATGCGGGTGCTGAGCTGCGAAACCGCCGTGGTGTTGCCATGGTAGGTGGCGTCGGTGGCGATGACGCCCATGCGGCCGGTGGCGGCCTGCGCCATGCGCAGCGCGATGTCGTTGGCCTCACTGCCGGTGCAGGTCAGGATGGCGGACGACAGGCTGGCATCGAAGGTCGCGGTCAGCCGCTCGACATAATCGAGGATGGCGGTGTGCAGATAGCGCGTGTGGGTGTTGAGCAGGCTGGCCTGCCGGCACAGGGCTTCGACCACATGCGGGTGGCAGTGGCCGACATGTGCGACATTGTTGTAGGCGTCGAGATATTTCCGACCATCGGCATCGTAGAGCCAGACGCCTTCGCCGCGCACCAGATGCACGGGCTCGTCGTAGAACAATTGCGATTTCGCGCCGAGCAGGCGGGAACGCCGGCTAACCAGTGTTTCTTGCGATTGAGTCATTTGCGTCTCAAAACTCCGTTCCATCCACTAACCCGTCAGACCTTCGACAGGCCTGCATCCAATGCTTCGCCGATCTTCGCGACATCCGCAGCGCTGATGATAAGCGGCGGTGACAGGATGATGGCGTTGCCGGAGACGCGCAGCATGACGCCGGCCTCATAGGCGGCCTCCGAAACCAGGGCCATGGTCTTCTTGTCGGCAGGCTTCTTGGTGGCGCGGTCCGAGACCAGCTCCAGCGCCGCCATCAGGCCCTTGTACCGGACATCGCCGACGATCGCGTGCCTGGCCTTCAGCCCCTCCAGCACAGCCGCGAGTTCGATGCCACGTGCGGCCGCGTTCTCGTTCAGGCGAAGCCGTTTGGTTTCGGCAAGCGCCGCCAGCCCCGCCGCGCAGCCGACCGGATGGCCGGAATAGGTATAGCCATGGCCGATGGCGCCGAAGCTGGTTTTGTCGGCCTCGAAGACATCGGCTACCTTGCCGCCGATCAAGGTCGCGCCGAGCGGGAAATAGCCCGAGGTGATCGCCTTGGCGATGGTCATGAAATCCGGCTTCACACCCGACAGCCGCGAACCCGACCAGGCGCCGGTGCGGCCGAAGCCGGTGACAACTTCGTCGGCGATCAGCAGGATCTCGTGGCGGTCGCAGATCTCGCGCACCAGCGGCATGAAGCTCTCATGCGGAACGATGACGCCGCCGGCGCCGAGAACCGGCTCCATGATGAACGCGGCGATGGTGTCGCCACCCTGGAAGGCGATCTCGTCCTCCAGCGCCCTGGCGCAGAGTTTCGCCAGCCGCGCCGGGTCGGTCTCGTCGAACGGGTTGCGGAAGGTCCAGGGTGCCGGAATGTGGAAGACGCCGGGCAGCAGCGGCTCGTAGTTGCGGCGGAAATTGGCATTGCCGTTGACAGAGGCGCCGCCGAAATGCGTGCCGTGATAGCCCTTCTTCAAGGCGAGGAATTTTGTCCGATCGGCCTGGCCGCGGATCTTCCAGTATTGCCGGGCCAACCGCAGCGCTGTTTCGACCGAGTCCGAACCGCCCGAGGTGAAGAAGGTCCGAACCATGCCTTCTGGCTCGAACCATTCGCAGAGTTCGTAGGCGAGCTCGATCGACGGGCCTGTCGAGGTGCCGCGAAAACCGGAATAATAGGGCAGCGCCGAAAGCTGGTCGGCGATCGCCTGCTTGATCGGTTCGCAGCTGTAGCCGAGATTGACGTTCCACAGGCCGCCGACGGCGTCGAGCACGGTGTTGCCGGCGATGTCGGTGACCATCACACCCTCGCCTTTCATGATCACCTTTGGCGGGTTGGCCCGCATCTCGGCCGGATGCGCCATCGGGTGCCAGATCGGCCTAGCGTTGGTTTCGGTGAGAAAATTGATGTCGCGCATAGAGGACTCCGCAAAAAATCTCAGGCAACTGGGACGAGGCCGAAATGACCGAGGGCTTCGGCATAGGAATGAGCCGGGCGAGCGACGTCGAAATGGACCGTGCGCATGCCGGCAGCACAGCCGCCATCGACATTGCGCCGCTGGTCGTCGACGAAGACGCAAGCGCCGGCAGGCAGGCCGAGCGCCTCGGTGACGAAGGCATAGGCGCGTGGATCGGGCTTGAGGATGCCGGTATAGGTGGCGTCGACGATGAGGTCGAACAGGCCGAGCAACGGCAGCCGCCGGCGGAAATCGGCGCCGTAGAACAGGTCGAGTTCGTTTGACAGGATCGCCAGCCGAAAACCCGCCGCATGCACCGTGCGAATGGCGCTGTCGGCCTCGGGCCGCACCACCTTTTCCGGCTCGGCGCCGCGCGCTCGTTGGACGAAGGTCTCCATCGCCTGCCAGTCCTCGCCGACCAGCCGACCGACCTCACTGGTGCGGGAGCGCCAGTAGTCGCGCTCGCTGATCTCGTCGGCCTGCATCGCGCGCCACAGCGGATCGCTGTCCGGATCGAACGGCCCGCGCCATTGCAGCGTTCCCGGCGCAAGGCCGAGCGCCTGTTCGGTCAAGGCATGCGTCTCGAACAGCGTCCGGGTGACGACGCCGCCGAAATCAAGGACAAGCGCCTGGGCGGGAACAGCGCTCACGCTGCCACTCCCTTGGCCGGCTTGCCGCGCGGGACGATGCCTTCCTCGACCCAGCGGTCGAATATCTCGAGCGCCTTGCCGACGAAGTCGTCGCTGTTGATGTGAGCGTCGATCTCGTGGAACTCGACCCCGGCGGGAATAGCCCTGCGCATTTCATCTGCGAAGGCCGCGAGAGCCTCGGGTTCATAGAGCGGCTCGCCCTGCACGTCCCATTCCTGGATGCCGCCGGTAGGCAGGGTGAAGG